>CAIRWO010000120.1 GCA_903882345.1 Candidatus Omnitrophota bacterium
GAAAAACTTTGTTCTGCTATTTATCATTTAAACTAGAACCCTTTAGGCGTTAATTCGCCTGAGGTGAATTTAATAATGATCGGCCCCGCCACGACGATCATTATTGCCGGCAGTATACAGAAAAGCAGGGGGAAAAGGATCTTCAGCGACGCCCTTATGGCGTATCTTTCGCCTTCGCGGAAACGCTTGTCCCGTGTATCCTCGGAAAGGTTCCTGAATGATTCCTCGATGGACGTGCCCATCCTTTCTGATTGGATGATCGTGCGCACAAAGCTGGAGATATCGGGCAGCTTGAGCCTGCTTGCCATGTCCTTTAATGCCTGCGAACGGGTTTTACCTACCTGGATTTCGTTCAAGACAATCGAGAGCTGCTCAATAAACGGGTTAGGCGAGCTTTTCTCCACCACCCACTTAATTGCCGATAGGAAATCTGCGCCGGCGTTAATGCACATATCCAGGAGATCGACGGTTTCCGGAAATATCCTGACAATCGCGGCCTTTTTATCTCTGACCTTACCCCAGGCAAAAAAATCGGGCAGGAAAAATCCGACGATGCCCCCTAAAAGGGTAAAAGCGGGTGAAAACAAAATAGGGATCAGTATGATCGCGGCAGCCGCTGCGATCAACTTGATCAAAAGGAGCAGTGATAAATCAAGGTTTATCCTGAGGATCTCCGCCTGCGTCTGTAAATTTACAAAATAAGGCAGCCGGGAAAGCGGGTTAATGATAAAACCCAGGCGTTTCAATGAGGTATTTATAACACGCGATTGTTTAATTTTGGAAGTTGCGGGCTTTGCCCCGGCGGGAAAACTATCGGGTATTTTAAGGCGGACTTCCTGCCTGAACTGGATAAGATTATTAAGGATGAGGAAGACCGCAGCTGTGATTAAAATAGAAATCAAGATTAATAATACCACGGTTATCGTTCCTTTAGCAAGGCAGTTTATACCTTTATCGTGCTGACTTTTTTTATGATGATCATCCCTGCTATTTGCAGTACTACCGCTACCATAAGAAAAAAGCGGCCGGTGGAATTCTGCCACATCACAATAAAATGTTCCGGGTTCTGCTTGTAGACAAAATAGCTAAAACCTATCGGCAAAAACATCATGACCAGTCCCTGTAACTTTCCCTGAAGCGTGAGGGTGGCGATTTTTTCTTTCAGTTTTAAATTATCCCTGATTGTGTCCGTGAGCCGAAGCAGCACCCGGGGCAGCTCCCCTCCGGATTCACGGGCGATAAGTATAGAGCTTACCAAAAGGTTCACTTCTTCCAGGGGGACCCTCTTTCTCAGCCTGAGCAGGGACTCTTCCAGGCTTAAGCCCCATTTGTTCTCTTTTAAAACAAGCTTGAACTCCTGGGAAATCGGCGGAGGCATTTCTTCGCACAAAACTTCTATCGCCTGGACAAAGCTTAAGCCCGCCTTCAGGGAAGACGATAGCATTGTCAGGCCGTCAACCAGCTGGCCTTGAAATTTTCTTATCCTCTTCTGATACGCCATCCTGACCATAAAAGTGGGAAAAACAAACCCCACCACAAAGCCGGCTATTGCGCCTAAAACATGTTGCATTAAAATAAAGCCGGCACCGGCAAATATGGCCGGCGCCAGATATACCAGCATCATCCGTTTCTTTTCCCAAAAGACGAACGATTCCTCCAGCTGCTCTTTAATCTGATCGGTGCGTTTTGACTGCAGTTTGTCATAATACCCGGTAAAAAATGGCAGGCTATTCTTGATAAAAAAATCCGAGAGCATATACGCGGCCAAAAAGAAAGTCAGCAGTATGAAAATAAATATCATTTATTCTCTATGGTATGGTAAATTACCTTTGTGATCCCGGAACCGTAGATGTGGACATCGTCTTCCGGGCGAAAAGTCTCTCCCTGGCCGATACTGTCTGCGCCTTCGCGCATCTTACCGGAGAAAGTATTTCTTACATAATAGCCCATAACTGCCAGGGATGCAATAACAATAAGCAGCAGTATAACGTAGTCTAATATCGCCTGGCCGGATCTCCTGTTCATGATTTTTCGGTATTATATATAACCTCGACCATTGAGCCCAGCTTGCGGTCCATAAAATTAGGAAAGATTGTTATCCGGGCGCTGCCAAAATTTGCCTTAAAATCCAACACATAACTATCCTTAATCACCTGCTCAAAGTCTTCTCCGTCGGAAAAAGGGGATTCGACCCCCAGCTCATTTTTCCCGGTTGTCTTTTCATAAGCCTGGACGGCTTTTTTCGCCGCAATTTCATTTGTCAATGTCCAATCTTTATCCGGCATTTTCGCCCGGTAAAAATCAGCCACCGCGTCAACATCAAGGGATGTTGTATACATAACTGTGGCGCCCTGGCCACGCTCCAGCCCCATTATCCTGACACTCTGGGGAGGCCGGGGCACTGCGGATAGATCATTCCCGGCTACGTCTTCCTTCGGCAAGGCAAACAGCGTATCTTTTACCGAAGGCTTGATTTTTTCCGGAGGCAACTCTCCGGCTGCCTGCAAATATTTGGCAACGACAACCTCTGTCTTATCTTCTTTGACCCTAACGGAAATGCTCACGAATAAATCGTCTTTCTGAAAACGCAGCAGCCGCTTTTTTGATTTTTCTTCCAGCTTATCAATTATCTTCTGGAATTCATGCTGCTGAAAAAAATTACGGTAATACCCGCAAACTGTCTCGGCGTTTTCATCGCTGCCATAAAGTGAGGTATAGATCTGCCGGCCACCCATGCGCAGTTCCTTGGAGTCCAAAAATTTACTCTGCGGTGGCGCCGGGACATCAAAGTTTAAATCGTTTTCTGCGCAGGCAGAGAAACAAAAGGCCAATGCGATGACAAAAACAATTGCCCCGGTAAAAATATTGCTTTTGTTATGCATATTATCTGACGCCCGTAAGCTCGGTTTCAAACAAATGTTTTTGCGTTTTAAAAATCTGGGTCCATTTCTTCTGCCAGTTCGAGTTTGTGAATACTGCACTGATCCAATCCCATAACCCGCCCCAAACTACAGGCCTAATGTCCTCGTCGCCGTTTTCGCGGTAGACATGGGCAGTTGCGCTGGCCTCAATAACCCCAGCCGCGCCGTAACGGAATTTCCATAACCCTAAATTTTTATCTTCTTTATAGCGACGCACTGTCACGCTAATGGGATTATCATCCGTATTATCTTTTATGGTATTATCTTCTTCTGCGTTACTAAATTTAAATCCTCCGGGCATAAGCGCCCCCAGCAATCCTAGTACCAAGTTTATTAACCACACCGCGACCTGCGCCAGCCAGCGCAACCACCACGGTAAAGCATCTTCAATATTGTTTGTAATCCAGCCGTCAATTTCTTGCTGTACCTCGCTGTTGAGCGGATTGTATAATTTCAAAGGATACATTACATTTGCTATTACCTGAACTTCGACGGAGTTGGGGTAACTGCTGTAACTATCTCTGGAGTCATAGCTATTTGTGCCGTGTAAAGGGTCCCACCCGTAACCGGTAGTGACAATCGCCGGAGAAATGTTCCCCGGCGTTATAGGCCCAAAGACAGACTCATCCCAGTACCCGCCTTCTTCCATAAAACGGGAAAACCCGCCCTGGCTGTATTTTTTTATCTTCTTTCTTGTGTCCGTAGAGGCATTGATATCATCTCCGAGGGAATAAATATTATAGTAGGCGGCGGTGTCTGCCTTAGGGAGGTTGTAGGGGTCAGAAACATCATATACGCCTTTTAAAAATTCCTTGAAGCTGGGACGCTGTTCATCTATGCCGGCATTTTGAAAAGCGTATTGCATGGCGGTTTTTTTAGCATTGCTCCAGGCCATTTTACCCTCTTCCAGCGCCTGAAAATAAGTTACCAGCATCCTGACTAAATAGGCGATGTAAGTAGCTATCGCTATCGGTATACCGATAACGGTGATGACCTCAATAAGTATGGCGGCGACTGCCACAAGCATTTCCCCGCACATCATATCGCTTTGTAGGCCAATGCCCAATAAATACCCGCTTAAAGTGCTTGCCCCGGCAAGCGCTGCGGCATCAGCGGCATTGCTCACATCGGTTTTAAATATCGCGATCTGCCCCAGGTTAAGGGTGATCATTGCGATGATAATAATTACTGCGATGATGGCAATCAGGAAGGGAAATATCTGCCCTTTTTCGTAACGCGCTTTATTAACGGAGATTTTAAGTATCATATCCTATTGGGAGGATAGTAAATTGTCTATACAACTATTCTGATCTTCCACCTTTTCGTAGCTACAGCAGTTAGATAACTGCGAAATAAGCCAATTCGCCTTGTTTATTTGAGTCATTATATTTTGGATTTGGGTATTTAGATTGTCGGTGAGTTTGGAAAGCCCGCATTTCGGGGGCGGGTTACCTGGACTTCCTCCCGTATCACAACCTGTAACCGGGGTATCGCAATCCCTGCCCCAAGCCGGCGAATCCGGCGGATACGCCCGACAGCAACTGTTCCTCGCCGGTTCATAACAAACTGCATAACATGCTGGATCGATGTGATAATATATATGGTTCTCGTCGTAGACGCGGCACTGAAGAGCGCACGTAGCGTCTGCGCTGCTGGCGCAATTGGCTAGCCCTGCATTTATTTCACCTAAGGAAGTCTCTAGATCAGTTTTACTGTCATTCAAAGAAGTTATCTGCGCGTTTAACGAGTCTACAATATAAGCCACTCTTGCAGGACAGAGGAGACTGTTCTTATTAAAACAGGGCTCATAGCAGTTGGTGTTATAGGTATCTGCATTTGTTTTGCATCTACCCAAGCAGCCTGTTGAGTCGCAGCCTCTACTGCACTGGATATAGTTATTCTGGGATTGCGTAAAACAGCTCGCATCGCAGCTGGTTGCTAAGTTTACCTCATCCAGGCATTCTTTCTGCGCCACC
>CAIRWO010000121.1 GCA_903882345.1 Candidatus Omnitrophota bacterium
AGGATTAAATTTAGTGCCATATTAATGAGATATCCTTTACCGGTTCAAACACAGACACAAATAACACCGGGAAAAATAGGCCTACTCCGATCGTGATTAACGCCAGCATGATCGAAACCAGCGAAAAGCCGAAATTTACTTCCTTTATATCTTCCAGGCCTTCTTTAAGCTTACCAAAAAATACCTTCCTCTGCATTGTCAAGAAATACGCCAAGGTAATCACACTGGCGAGAACCGCCAATATCGCATAAGCACGCCAGCCGGCGTTCCACAAAGCGATAACAATGATCAGTTTACTCCAGAATCCGGCCAGCGGCGGGATGCCGCTCGCGGAAAGAAAACCGACAACTGAAGTAGCGGCGGTAACCGGCATCTTATAAGAAAGACCTCCCATCCTGTCCATGTCAGTGGTACCGAGCTGCGACCCGACTGCTGCTGAATTTACGAATAAAAGGGACTTGAACATGGAATGGTTAAAAAGATGAAAAACCGCTCCGATGATACCGAGGCTTGTCCCGCTTCCCAGAGCCAATATGATGTAACCAACCTGGCTGATGCTCGAATATGCGAGCATTCTCTTAAAATCAGTCTGCCCCAGCGCTGCCAATGCGCCGACTAAGATGGAAATTGCGCCAACAAATAAAAGCAATGCATTAACCGCTGCGCTAAAGGCGAAAACAGAACCCACCAGCCTGATCAACGTATAGACGCCGCAAACCTTTGTCAATATTCCGGCCAGCAATACCGATATTGCCGGCGGAGCGCTGGAATAAGCATCCGGCAGCCAACCATGAAAAGGCATAAGGCCGCCCTTAATAAACAAACCGCAAATAAAAATGCCTATAGCAAAAATAACAATATAATTAGAGCGGGACGGGTAGGATAACGCACAGTGCAGCTCAAAAAAGGAAGTGCTTCCCGATATAAACAAAAGCAACGCGATTGCTGAAAGCATCAGGATCGTTGCCACTGCCGAAAGGATTATATATTTGAACGCACCCTCAAGAGCAGCCCGGCCTTTACGGAAGGCAATCAGGATGAAGGCGGAAACCGCGGCGACCTCTAAAAAAACATATAATGAAAATAAGTCTTTTGTCATCACGATGCCGTTCATACCGATAAAAGCAAGCAGCAAAAGATTAGTGAAAGTAAACCTCTGTTTTGCGTCGCTCAAGGTATATCTGCCGACAAAGAGGCTCACCAGGCAGATAACGCCGATGCAAAAAAGCATAATCAGGGTCAAGCTGTCTACGAGAAAACTAACCTTAAAAAAAGAATTGATACGCTCGAATGCGGGGTTATAAAAAAATGAGTGGTGCCGGATAACAGCCAATGCCTGGAAAATAAATAATGCCGCAGCAGACCAAAAGGCGATCCTTCTGGTGGCGCTGCCGTAGAGAAGATTAAAAATTATAATTTCCAGTAACGGTACCAAAATCAATAAAGCAGGCATGCCTCTCCCATTTAAGCTAACCTGATCTTAGTAAAAATATTATGGCCGCTGCGGCACCCGCAAGCGACCAGATAACGTAAAAAGAATAATTCCCGTTGTGTAATTTTCTTATCCCGTCGCTAAACGCAAAAGCCAGCTTTACCGTAAAATTATCATATACCCAATCGATCGCGCGGTCAAAATACCAGGCAATATAAGTGAAGGCCTTAACAACGCCTAACCCTATATTGTAAGGATCGAGAAACCCGCGCTCGGCCTTATCATAGATCCAGCCTAAGACCGGAGCATAATGAATGTGGTCTGCGGCCCTTAATCCGCTGCCCGTCTTTCTGACCCCGTATAAATGATTCAATAACGCCGCTATCAGCACGGCTATGGTAATTGCGCCGAGAACGATATTTATATGGAACCCGGCAAAATTATGGCCTTCCAACCTTTGGGTCCCGAGTATTGGTTGAATAAAAAATTTAAGCGGGATAAAATTGCATAAACCAAAAATAATACAGATCGAAGCCAGAATGATCATCGGGATCAACATCTGCGCCGGCGCTTCTTTAACTTCTGTATTGTCTTCGTTTAATTTACCCAGGAAAGCCGCATGCCCGAGCTTCAAAAATGAAGCGGCGGTAAGAAAAGACCCGCTGACCGCAGCCAGATAAAATAACCAGCCTCTTTCCAATGCCGCGTGATAAACCAGTTCTTTGGAGAAAAAACCGTTGAACGGCGGCACGCCGGATATCGACAGCGCAGTCACGGCAAAACAGGCAAAGGTTATCGGCATCTTCAGCCTTAAGCCGCCAAGCCTACCTAAATCCGTAGAGCCGGCTTGTTTTTCTACGGAACCCGCGGAAAGAAATAAGCAGCTTTTGTACAACGCATTGTTAAGCATATGGAATAAACCGCCGATAATACCTGCCGGCAGTAATGTGCCGATGCCTAAAATCATATAACCTACCTGGCTGATCGCATGATAAGAAAGCAATCTTTTAAAATCTTTCTGTATCAAAGCCATCATTACCGCAAATAAGATCGTCACAGACCCGATGATCATCAGCATCAGACTGACCCATGAGCCGGGCGTAAGCTTAAACATATCAATGCAGATCCGGACAAGAAAGTAAATCCCCAATAGCTTTTCCAGCGCTGCCGGCAAAATTGCCATAAACGGCAAAGGCGCATTTCCTGCCGCATCAGGGATCCAGCTGTGAAACGGCATTGAGCCGGCTTTGGAAATCGCACCGATCATTAACAAGATAAACGCCACGCAGCCGAGGGTATTTAAAGGCAGGCTGATTTTAGAAATTTCAAGTGTGCCGGCAAGCTGGCCGGTAAGCGCGATTCCCACCGTCATGCAGAGATCCGAAACCCCTACGATGACTAACGCCTTTGTTGCCGCTTTAAAAGCCGTTTTACCGCCTATGGCGATCAGCCCGAAAAGCAATACCAAGAGCCCTTCCCAGAAGAAAAGCATGATTAAAAGATTTCCTGCCAGCAGGGCACCGTTAACAAAGGAGATCGTTATCAAGATATAGGCATAGAACTGATTTAAATAATCTTTACCGCGCATAAATACAGAAGAATATAAAATAACGAGAAAACCAAACCCTGCCGTAGCAAAGATTATAAACGCGCTAAAATTATAAAGCCTTAAGGAAAATTCTACGCCTGGCCCCAGCCAAGGCAAGGAGTAATTAATATTAGCCTTTAATAATATTATTGCCAAGGTAAGATTCGCCAGGGCCCCAGACAAAGCAATGATTTCCCTTGCGCGGGTGAGCCTTTTTATTACAAAACAGGATACTCCCGCAAGTAAAGGTATAAATATAGGTAACAATAAGATCTTTTCCATCATTTTAACTTAGCGTCCTAGCATCTGTTGGGCAATTACCTGTGTAAAATCAAAAGGGTACTTGATAAATATTCCCCCAGCAAGGGAAAGCACCGCAAGCAGCACTACGCTGAAGACCATTACCTTAGAGCCTTCTTTTACCGCCGGCAGCTGCGACTGGCCAAGAAACACCATATTGAATACCCTTAAGAGGTATAAGATCGTCAAAACCGCGCCGACCAAAAATACAAAAGTGATCAGAAGCTCACCCGACTTGAGCGCGCCGGAAAATACCATATATTTACTCCAAAAACCTCCGAACGGCGGCACGCCCATTACGGAAAATGCGCAGCATAAAAACGCCGCAGCTGTCAACGGCATGGTGTGGATAAGGCCGCCGAGCTTGGTGATATCCTTGGTTTTCGTGTTTTGTTCAATTATGCCCGCGCATAAAAACAATCCCCCTTTTGATAAACCGTGCATCAGGATATACAAAAGCCCGCCGGCAATCCCGATGGCGTTGCCGGTAGCCAGCCCAAAGAAAATAAAGCCGATCTGGCTGACTGTAGAGTAAGCAATGATCCTTTTCAGATCAGTCTCCAGGAGTGCCGCCCCCGCAGAAACAAGCGCGCTCGTCGCCGCAATGACAGGCACGACAACATACCAGAATTGCGCGGCGGTAAAAGTGGCGATAAAAAGCCGGGCAAAGACATAAACGCCGATCTTCACGAGGACTGCCGCATGCAGCAGCGCGGTAACAGGCGAGGGCGCAACACCGGCATCCGGTAACCACGTATGGAACGGCAGGGTTGCCGACTTGGAAAATATGCCGATAAGGATCAACAATACGGCAAAGTTCGAAACGGGATTGATCTTCAGGCTTTCTTTTATTAGCGCAAGGTCGAATGATCCGCACTGCTGGTAAATGCTGATGAAGCCGATGAGCATGGCAAGCGCGCCGAACACCGTCACCAAAAAAGATTTATCCGCTTTCAAAACATGTGTTTTCTCCCGGAAAAATCCGATCAGGCGCCAGCTGGTGATCGCGGTGATCTCCCAGAATATATACAGCAGTATCAAATTCCCTGAAAATACCAGCCCCATCATTGAACCGAAAAATAATACCACCATCAAATAATATTCATTCTGGTTTTCGTAATGGCTGATGTAGCCGAAAGAATACAGGATGATCACCGCGCTGATAAGCGAAGAAACGCAGCCCATGAATATTGCCAGGCCGTCGGCGGTAAAATTAAGGTTATAACCCAGCGCGAATTCCCTGCTGATCGTTACCGTCTTGGCGGATAATGCCAACGGTATCATTGCCAGCAGGAATATCAGCGGAACCAGGACGAAGATCAATGCGGCTAAATTCCTCAAGCCGGATTTGATCCTCCCCACCAGCGGCAGGATAAATGCCCCAGCCGTCGGAAGAAAAACAATGCTTAAGATCATGAATTTGTAATTCATATTTTATCTTCTTTAATGACCTCTCCCTCGGTA
>CAIRWO010000122.1 GCA_903882345.1 Candidatus Omnitrophota bacterium
GCTGTCAACGGTAACTAAAGCCGGGGCTACCTGCTGCAATACCTCCAGGTATTTAAGTAAATTTATGTAGCCGGCATCCGCCTCCATGCGCAGGAGAAAGGTCCGGTCGCCATCCTTTAATATCTGCACAGGATATGCCTTAATATTAGTAATACGGATATTCATCCTCTGGGCGTAATTACTTGCCAGCTGTGTAATATCGATATGCTGCCTCGAACGTAAGCGCAACATATCTAACTGACGGGCCCTTTTTTGTAAAAGGCCGGCGACCTCGGCCTCAGAAGTAAGCCTGGACAACAAATTCTTTACCCATAACGACTGCCCTTCCCAATAGATGGCCTCTGTTTTAATTTTCCGGCTGGCATTAAGATTAAAAAAATAAAATAAAGACAAGCATAAAATTAGAATAACCGGAATAATAAAAACCGGGCTTTTAAACTTTTTTAAATAATCTAATATATTAAGTCGCATTTGATTTTAAAACCTTGGCCGTTCTGGTTTTTCCCCCCGGGCTGCATTTTTATCGCGGAGAAAAAACCTGAGGCCTGAAGCCGTTGCACAAAACCATCTATATCTGCCGGCTGGGTAGATTCTCCCTGAAGTATTAATTCGCCCCGCGGCTGATCCAAGTCAAGCTCCTCAAGACGAATATTATCCGTAACGGACTGGCTGATAAAATTCAACAAGGCAATTGCGGGGATCCGCTGTAACGGCACTTCAAGCAGCAGCTCTTTATGCGACCGGGCCTGCTCAAAAAAAGACAAAAGCAGTTTCTTCCCCTTAAAATAATCTCTCGCCTTTTTTAAACGGTAGTTATATACCGGAAGCATACAGACAGAAATAAACATCAGCGATAAAATTAATATTCCGGCGGCTGAAATAAAAGATAACAAGTATTTCTTACAGGAACGCCTGAACTTGCCAAACTTTAAACCGCCTGATACGAGCCTGATCCCGCCCCCAACAGACAAAGCCGCACCGACACAGCTTACGATCTGGTTAGAGTCCTTTGCCAATCTGTCCGGAGGGATGCGGCCGGCGTCTAGAATATCCGGTAAAGGAAGCCTTACTACCGGAAGACCCAACTCCTTTCCCAGGTAAGCGTCTAAATTCTTTATGTTCGCGCCTAAGCCGGTAAGATAAATGATCTGCGGCGCGGGCTGTCCGAGGCTGGAAGTGAAATAGGTTATGGAATACTTAATCTCCCTGACCATGTTTTCCAGCACCGGCCGGATTAAAAAGATGATCTGGTTGGCCCGCAGGTTATCGCGGATAAAGCCTTCCTTATCCTCGGGGATACCGATATTGTCCCTTATCTCTTCGGCCTCATTCAGCGTTAACTCCAGATTCCCTTTACCCGCACCGGAAGCAAATGTAGCTATCAATGACCGCGTGTAACTATCCACCGAGATCGGCAGATATCGCGCAAAATGCAGTTTTTTGTCTAGATACAAGTTTAATGCCGAATCAAAGTATTCCAGGTCAAGGACTATCTCAGAGGTAAACTGTTTATTTCCGCTTATCCCTTTGAGAATATCGATATAATTAACGGCATTGGTGACAATGGCCGAAGCGCGCAGGCCGCAATGCTGCAAACAAGAAAGATATTCCTCTACCGCCTCTTTACGGATAAAAACAAAGATAATGCCCTGATGGCGCGCTCCGTCTTCGTCCGTAGACTCTTTTACCACCCGCCAATCAGAGTAGGCGTCTTCCAGATCAAAGGGCACCTCCTCTTTGAGCTCCCACTTGGCCGCTGAGAGAATTTCTTTTCTAGACAAGGCCGGCAATACGCAGTACTTAATGGCGATTGCATCAGTATCGGAAATGCTTAAAATCGCCTCTTTCGCGGAAATTGATCTTTCCTCTAAGAAACCCCGCAGCAAGCCCGAGATCTGGTCTGCGGCGTCTCCTTTTTTAAGATCCAATTTTTCTAAAGAGTAACCGACGAGCTCTAGTCTGGAAGGAGAGCGTAAAAAATAACCGATCTTCAAGCTCGCCTTGTCTACCTCAACAGCCAGCATCTGCCTGCCGCGGTTAACTGCGAATTTAACCATGCTTTCTTATTACATAATAAACTACAAAGAAACAGAGCAGCGAAATCAGAATACACGATACCCCTATTCCCGTACGTAACTGCCATACCCGGTCGTCAAAAGAAATAGCTACCTTAGTAGCCGACTTATTAAAATCATCGTTCAGTTTCTTAAGGCCTTTCGGAAAAAACAAAAGAGATAGCCCCGTAAGCAAAGCAACCGTAGCGCAAACAATAAGTAGCAACATACCAACCTCCTTTATTGAAATTTATCTACCGTAATACTGGAACCCTGTGCAGACTGCCCCTGCCAATCTTGATAAGAGCCGCTGCCTGTTGAAGCGATCAGATTAACGGCTATCCTGCGCACATTTGCCGGCACAGCTGTAACAGCTTCATTGACATCGTAACAAGTGAATAATGCGCCGCTCCTGCCCATAATGTTTACATTGCCGCCGGCATAATAAGGGATCTGCGCCTCTGCCGCTCCCGAGACAGAACGGTAAAGCTTATTAGCGGAGGCATCCAATCTGTAGCTTATGCTTTGATTATCCTGGTTAGTGAAAGTAATCTGGTTATTATTCGGGATAGCGTTAATTAACCGGATGAAACGCAGGCCCTTGGCCTGGTTGTCGCCTTCGATCATGATCTTCAGGGCGTCGCTGGCTGCCATATCCGTATTTAACTGATTCGGGATATATACGGAGTCCTTCACGAAATAGGCCATCAGCCAGGCGCCGGAAACAGAGAGTATCCCAATGATCGCTATTACCATAATTAACTCGATAAGGGTAAAGGCATTTTTTCCGCTACAAACCATGGCTTACGTTTTTGGCAATGTAAACAGTCAGGCTGATCAAAACCGCGCTGCTTCCTGGTTGTGTTACGTTGACGGTGACTTGTTTTAAGCTCTCTGCTGAACTATCGTTTCCCTGCACATAGGTTACGCTCCGGTCAACATTATAAGGATAACCTTGATAGTTGGGAAAACTGGCGCTGGTAATACCGGCATAGGCCAGGTTATTGACTCTCTCCATTTCAAACCTAGCCAGATTAAGGGCTGCGGTGTAAGCGCCGGATTTTACCATACCTTGCACCTGCGCAGTGAGCGAAAGAGACAAGGGAACAGCTATTAACCCCACCACCACTATAGTCATAACCAGTTCTATTAACGTAAATCCTTTTGTTCTTTGGCATTGAGAAAACGCTACCATCAGATCTCCTTATAACTAATAATTCTTCCGGTTAGGGCATTGTAATCTGCCTGGATCATCCTGGAAATAGCTGACCCTGCAGTCTGCCCCGTAGACTTAACCGTAAAATTATAATTATTGGAAGGAGGATAAATAACCGCCGTCTTGCTTGTGCCGTCACTCATGTTAAAGGTTACGTTAACAGTCGCTCCTGACATACTATTGCTAAAACGTAAATAGTTATTGATATAAATAGCGGTTGAGGTGTCAAGCGTGAAATCCGTAATGTCAAATGTGTTGCCTGACCTGCCGTTTCCGCTCCATACCGGTGTATTGTTAAGGTAGATTCCCCGCAACCTCCTGTTACCGACAACACCGCTCCAGGAAACAGTCATACTCGCGATAGTGACCGTATTGGAATTGGTGGCATTTTGGATATTCCAACCTGCGACATTACGATTGTTTGACTGTAATATCGAACCGAAGGTGTCCACCATCAAAAGGTTCGCGGCGGTTGCCGTTAAAACAAAAAGGTTGCCCCCGTCGATATTAGTCTGACCCAATGTAAAATAACCATTGGCAGACAAATCATGGAAGCGAAAATAATAAATGGCATTGTGTATTCCTGCCTGCGCCAGATAAATAGTCTTCAGAAACGCTTGTTCCGGCGGCTGCTGGTTGAGCCTCTGGGTAATAAACGCGACTGTGCCCCATACCGCGATAGAGGCAAAAACCATGAGCATTACGGCAGCAGCTAAGGCAATGCCCTTCCGGTGCAAAAAGCGCATTATTTTATTGGAAGCTGCCGGCTGTGGCACCGCTTGGGGTATAAGTATAAGTGGTGCTGGTCGGCCCGGTATAAGTAGTTGCGCTGGCCTTGGTCCACTGAGAAGTGATCCCGCCTTGTTGCAACACCGTACTGAAACAGGCATTAGCCCCTGTGCAAGCACCAGTAGTAGCTGCATCCAGAGTGGCCGGATAAGCCTTATTTTGCGCGAAATAAGTCATGATCCCGGCGCGCACGCCTCCGACTACGCCTGCCTCTGCAGCCTGATTGGCTGAGACTGTAAGGTCAAAATACTTAGGCACAGCAACCGCTGCCAAGATCCCCAGAATAACGATTACCATAAGCAACTCAATGAGGGTAAAACCATTTTTCTGAAACATTTCTTCCTCCCTTTTTTCATGCTGCTCTTAGTTATTTTCTCTGCCAAAAATTATCCTGTTACTGGTAGTCGGCCGGTCAGCACCTCCTTTCTATTTTTTAAAAAGCGATATAAGATTCCACATCGGCAAAAATATGCCTAATGCCATTAAGAGCACGCCGCAACCTAGAATAAAAATCAGCATCGGCTCAATCAAAGAAACAAGGTTGTTAATGATATATTCTGTCTGTTCATCGTAATAATCCGCGACGTGCCCCAGCAACTCGCTGACCTTGCCGGTCTCTTCTCCCACGGAGACCATCTGGACCACTACCGTAGGAAAGATGCCGCTTTCTTTGATCACCGGCAGCATCCCTTTACCCTGATTTACGCTTACCTTCATCTCATCTATTACGCGCGCCAGGACCAGATTCCCGGCGCTTCCAGAGGCAAGCTCCAAAATTTGCAGTATCGGCACTCCGCTTGAGAGCAACGTAGAGAGGATCCTGGTAAAGCGCGAAAGAATTAATTTTGAAATCAACGGCCCAAAGACCGGGATCTTTAATTTTATGCTATCCCAAAGCCATCTGCCCTTTTCCGTGCGCAGGAGCCTAGAGAAGACAAAAGCCGCGCTTATTATTAAGATCAAGATCATCCACCAGTAATTTACGATCAGATAATGCGTCCCCAAAAGGATACGCGTAGGCAATGGCAGGCTGACATGGAACTGGCTAAAGACCTTGGCAAAGCGCGGGACCACAAAAGTAGTCAAAATAATAAATCCTATGCCTAACGCCGTGATCACGATCAGCGGATAGCGTGTAGCGACTTTTATGCGCAAACGGATCCGCTCTTCATGCTCGCCCAGAATAGTCAGCCTTTCCAGGATCTCATCTAACCGGCCGGAGGCTTCTCCGATTTTGATCATGTTTATATACATCTGATTAAAGATCTGAGGGTGTTTTTCTAACGCCGAAGAGAGGCTGACGCCGGCCTCTATATCCGTGCTTATTTGACCGATGACCTTCTTAAAAAATTGGTCATGGGCCTGCTCTTTAAGCGCAGCCATAGCGGCCAAAATAGAAATGCCTGCTTTTTGCAGCGTGTATAATTGGCGGGTAAAAATATTTAATTCGAAAAAACTTACTTTTTTCCGGCTAAAGACCTTATTCAGGTACTCTGCCTTTTGTTTCTTCGGCGCAATAGAGATAGGCACATAACCCATGCTCTTTATTTTTACCGCGACTAAGTCTATGGAGCTGGCGGAAAGCAGGCCGTGGATAGGTTTATTAAATTTATCTCTTGCCTTATACTGAAAAAGATCCATTTTTATTCTATTTCCGTTACCCTTAATATCTCCTGGGGGGTAGTAAGACCCCGCTGCACCTTAACGATGCCGTCCTGGCGCAGCGTCTTCATCCCCAGGGAAAGGGCCTTTTTCTTAATTTCGTCCGCAGAGCTCTTTGCCTCGATCATTTTGCGGATCTCTTCATTGATCATAAGTAATTCAAATATTCCCACCCTGCCCAAAAAGCCGGTTTTTTTGCATACAGGACAACCTTTACCGTGAAAATAATCTCCTTGATTTGGAAGGCCGAGCTCTTCCAGGGTAGCCTGGTCAGGGGTATATTTTTCCTTACACTTTACGCAGATCAAACGCACCAAACGCTGGGCCATGATCCCGATGATCGTGCTGGAGACCATAAACGGCTCTACCCCCATATCAATTAAACGCGTTAAGGCGGAAGGCGCATCATTAGTATGCAAGGTAGAAAAAACTA
>CAIRWO010000123.1 GCA_903882345.1 Candidatus Omnitrophota bacterium
ACACCGATAGCCCCGATTACCGAAGTAACAAGAATCAAGGTTGCAAGAGAAATGTGTGGCGTAATATACTCAGTATGTATAAAGCCTAGCGAAGAGGGTAGTTCCCGATCCTCTGCCATACCAGCTGAAACCCGCATAGCGGTATTCATACAGCTTAAGGTTGTTCCGATTACCGCTATGGCAACGGTAATTGCCATAGTAATCATTAAACCGAATCCAAAGCCCGGAACCAAAGAATTCCCGATGAGTTTGGCAAGGTCGCCTATAGGAGCGCTTGATACTGCGGCAGCGCTCATCCCGGTTACAGCGCTTGCCCCGCTTCCTGAAACTAATTTATCACTGATCATAAAACTTGCGCCGAAATATTGAAAAAGATAAGCAAATAACCCTTGGACAATAAGAGAAATAACTATCGCTTTCGGAATTGTTGTTTGAGGGTCTTTCGTTTCGGCTGCTAAAGCCGTGCAGCTTTCAAAACCGACCAAGATCAAAATAGCTATAGTAGATTGGACCAAAATACCCTGTAAGGAATGTATCTTAATAATGTCCAAGCCGCCGCTAAAAGCCCATTGCGTTACGTGTTGGGGGTTAGCAATACGGTACCATATAGCTAGGCCGGTAAAAATTATCAGAGTGACCCACTGGATAATATTGATCCAAATCGCCGTTAAGGTTGAGCCGGTCACCCCCCGATATGCAATATAGCCGGTTACAACCGTAAATACTACGCCTATTGTAGTTAAGTTCATTATGGATAAGGTATGGCCTGTAAATTGGTTATAAATATAGCCAATCAACGTCGCCATCATTGCTACCATTACACCCGGATACACCCAATAAAAAAGATGTGCCGCCCATCCGGTAGTTAATTTTGCTATACGTGCCATTGAAGTTGGGCCGCTGACTTTTTCCTTGTGGGCATCCAAAAAAGCCTTTTCCGCAAAATAAGTGCAGCTTGCAAAACCTGCCTCAGGGTATATTTTTGCAAGCTCTGAATAAGATAACGCCGTCAGGAAACAGACAGCCAATGCAAGCGCGATCCCTGCCCAGAGATCACTTGCGACTGATGCTCCACTAGGCGCGGTAGCAGCGGCTTGTAACTGGAATGTAATCCACAAGAAAGCCCCCGGCGCAATCAATGCCATGGCATTCATCGCGGCTCCCATCAACCCGAGCTTTGGTTTTACTAATGAATCATTCCTGTCTTGAGCCATATTAATCCCCCTTTCACATTTGTTTACACAGTTAGTTAATAAAAATTAAAAGGCGTCCTTTTTTATCCATCATAGGATTGAAAAGACGCCTGTGTCCTAAACCAAAAAAAGCGCTCCTCTAAAGGAACGCCTATGTCTTACTACACTCCAGTGTGCTTGTTATAACTATCTCTTACATTACTACAAGTAAAAATAATTCATTCCTGGTAACTGTTTTTTATTTCCTCTTTAAGGCCGCTACATTTATCTTTTATTTTCCCTCTCAGCTTGATTACCATTACATGGGAAATCCCCAGCCTTTTACCTATTTCTCTCACGGTTAATCCTTTCATGCTGAAAGATAAGATATCGTTTTCCCGCGGGGTCAATCCCAATCCCTGTATCCTTTCAAACAACAGCCCTTCATCCAAATTAGCATAAGCCGGTAATGGCCCTTCTGTTGCCAGCGTCTCTTCCAAATCCAGGCCGTCTTCATTAACCAGCGTATCTATACTGACCAGGCGCAGCTTATCCTGTGTTTTACGTAAATAGTTCTTAAGATAGAAATAGCAACCCTGCAGTATATAACTGTCGGTTTTATCATCGAGCTTGCCAGCCCGGAAATCAACCCAAAGATGTACCAGCGCTTCCTGAAATAGGTCTTCGTCATTAAAGAAAGAGAAGTGGCCGTTAAGCTTATAGGTTATCCTCTTTAACGTCGGTGATATCCGCTTTACCAGCACTTCGAAACTCATTATCCCCCCCCCAAAAAAAAATAATGGCGCCCTTTGATCCTAAACTGGATTAAAGGACGCCTTTATCCTTATAAGGAATAACACCCGATCCTATAGGATGGATCGGTATATTGTCCACCACAATAAAAAGTCTTCGCGGCACACTTGCCCGAAGACTGCTTTGTCTTTTATTCCCTTCTAACTAAATAAAGTATAACATAAATCCGCGTGTTGTCAATAACAAAACTACCCGCGGTATTTATTGGTGATCGGCATTCTCCTGTCCCTGCCGAATGCCTTAGGCGTAATTTTTATCCCCGGAGGCGACTGCCGGCGCTTATACTCGCTCTTATCAACCATATTCGCCACCCTGACCACCATGTCTTTACTAAACCCTAAAGAGACGATCATGTCTAAATCGCTGTCTTCTTCAATATAAGCCTTAAGTATCGGGTCAAGAGTTTGATAAACCGGCAGGGTATCGCTGTCTTTTTGATCTGGCTTTAATTCCGCTGTCGGCTCTTTGGTAATTATCCTTTCGGGGATGACCGCGTTAAGCGAATTCCTATATTTGACCAGTTTATAGACGAGAGTCTTGGGCACATCTTTAATCACCGCAAACCCGCCGGCCATATCCCCGTATAACGTTGCATAGCCTGTGCTCATTTCAGACTTGTTGCCGGTAGTCAACACCAGCCAGCCAAACTTATTGGAAAGCGCCATCACAATGTTGCCTCTTATGCGCGCCTGCAGGTTCTCTTCTGCGATATTGCTCTCCAACCCCGCAAAATGCGGCTGGAGTTCCTTCAAGTAAACTTTGCGGATCTCCTCGATCGGGATATGCAATAACTTCAGCTTGAGATTATCTGCCAACTGCCGGCTGTCCTCATCCGATTCCCGGGAAGAATACAGCGAAGGCATGAATACGCCGATGACATTCTCTTTACCTAAGGCATCCGCGGCGATTGTTGCCACGAGCGCTGAATCAATGCCGCCGCTCAAGCCGATCACGACCTTGCGGAAACCGTTCTTTAGGACATAATCTTTTAACCCTAAGGTCAGAGCCTGATATGTTTCCTGTACCTCTTCCAGGGGCCGGGCATTCTTCACCGGTAAAGTAATCTTGTTTTTAAATGGCAGTTTTTCTGAAATTACGGACAAATATTTCTTTGACTTGATCTTGGTTAGAGGAATTATAATATCGGTGATCAGCAGGTCTTCTTTAAATGCTTCTGCCATGGCAACTACCCTGCCTGTTTTATCTACAATCATACTCTGGCCGTCAAAAACCAATTCATCCTGGCCGCCCACCAAATTGGTGTAAACAATGACTACACCGTTCTCCCGTGCCTGCCTGCGGATAACCTCCTGCCTCTTTTGGATCTTTCCCGCATAATAGGGAGAGGCATTAATATTAATGATCAATTTAGCGCCGGAAACCGCCTGACATTTTAACGGGCCGTCAAAATGCCAGATATCCTCGCAGATACCGACTCCCAATACCGCATCGCCATACTTAAAAATCAACGGCCTGCACCCTGAGCTAAAATAGCGCTTTTCGTCAAAAACGCCGTAATTAGGCAGGTGCACCTTACGGTAAACCCCCCTGATCTTTCCTTTATAGATTATTGCCGCGGCATTAAATATCTCTTTGCCTTGCCGGTCCACAAAGCCTACTACGGCAGCGATATTACCTATATATTTTACTAACTTTTTAAGCTCGGATAGATTGTCCTGGATAAATTTCGGTTTAACCAAAAGGTCCTCTGGAGGATAACCGGTAAGCGCAAGTTCCGGGAAAGAAACAATGTCGGCGCCTGCCTTATCTGCCATCTCGGCATATTCTTTGATCTTAGCGGCATTGCCTTCCAAATCTCCGACTGTGCAATTGATCTGGGCAATGGCAACGCGTAATTTTCTTTTAAATAACACTTTGGGCATCGGTATAGTTCAAAACGAGGTTAACATTATTATTTAAAACTTCTAAAAAGCCTTTTCCTTCGGAATGAAAAACCAACGGTTCTGCTGCCTGTTTTTCTCTTACGCTTATTTTTCCGCCAACGACGTTGGCTGCCAATGCTGCATGATCGGCTAAAACCCCGAGGTAGCCATTTTCGCAAGGCGCGATCAAAGACAAGGCGCGGCCTTGATAAATAATCTTGTCCGGCCTCAAGATCGTAAGATTAAAAGTTTTCCCCATAAGAAGTTATGGCCTTCATTTTTTTAACTGTTCGGCTTTTTCCATCGCCTCTTCGATCGTGCCGACCATATAAAATGCCTGCTCGGGTAAATTATCAAGCTGGCCTTCCAGTATCATTTTAAAACCTTTGATCGTATCGGCGAGTTTTATATACCGGCCCTTAACGCCGGTGAATGCCTCAGCAACAAAAAATGGCTGTGAGAAAAACCGCTGGATCTTCCTTGCCCGGGCAACGATCAGCTTATCGTCATCGGTCAATTCATCTATGCCTAATATAGATATAATATCGCGCAGGTCCTTATAGCGCTGGAGGATCTTCTGTACGGCCAGCCCCGTATTGTAATGCTCCTCCCCCAATATCCTGGGATCCATGATCCGCGAAGTAGAATCTAAAGGGTCTACTGCCGGATAAATTCCCAGTTCTGAGATTTGGCGTGACAGGACGATCTTGGCATCCAGGTGAGAAAAAGTCGTCACGATTGCCGGATCGGTGAGATCATCTGCCGGGACATATACCGCCTGCACCGAGGTAATCGCGCCATTTCTTGTCGAGGCGATCCGCTCTTCCAGCTGAGCCATTTCTGTTGCCAGGTTGGGCTGATAACCGACTGCCGAAGGCATCCTTCCCAACAAAGTAGAAACCTCTGAGCCTGCCTGAATATAGCGGTAAATATTATCAATAAATAAAAGGACATCTTTCTTTTCCTGGTCGCGGAAATACTCTGCCATG
>CAIRWO010000124.1 GCA_903882345.1 Candidatus Omnitrophota bacterium
AGGTCAGCCATGATCTGGCGTGCCTCGGGTTCAAGATGCGCCATTTCCCCGATCCCGTTTGCGTTATCGGCAATCGGGCCAAAGGAATCCATAGCAACATTGTTGCCGGTTAAGGTAAGCATACCAATACCGGTCATTGCCACACCGTAAAGGACAAATACCACGGGTTGGCCCCAATATAAGAGGACTGCGACAAATATTGTTGCGGCAATAACCATAAACTGCCATGCCGACGACTCGAATCCGATAGACAAGCCGCGTAAGATCAGGGTCGCGGCACCGGTCCTGGAAGAAGCGGCAATCTCTTTTACCGGGCTGTGATGTGTATGAGTAAAATATTTGGTAACCTCATCGATGACGATCGCCAATAATATACCCACAGCTACGGAGAAAAACGCCCTCCATTCATGCATATAGAAATGAGCCAGAAAAAGGAACGCGACAATGGAAATCGCTGCCGAGGAATAGAAACCGCGGTTGATACTGGAAAAGGCATCGCCTTTTTTATCACCGTCTTTACCCTTTACAAGATACGTTCCGATGATCGAAGACAAGACACCGATACCACGCACCAGGAGCGGGAAAATTATCCATTTTATCTGGTGGGTGATCGATACCAAGGCCAAACCAAGGATCAAACCGGAGACAATAGTTACTTCGTAAGATTCGAAAATATCCGCTGCCATACCGGCGCAGTCGCCAACGTTGTCACCTACCAGATCAGCGATGACCGCGGCATTCCGCGGATCATCCTCGGGAATGTTTTCTCCACCTTGCCTACGAGGTCAGCTCCTACGTCCGCTGCCTTGGTATAAATACCACCTCCCACGCGCATAAATAAAGCCAGGAGCGTACCGCCAAAGCCAAACCCCAAAAGAACATCAGGCGAGGCAATACCAAAAATGATAAATATCATCGTGCCGCCCAGTAACCCTAATCCATCGGTAAGCATACCGGTGATCGTGCCTGTGCGGTAAGCGATTTTTAACGCTTCGGAAAAACTCCTTCTTGAGGCAGAGGCAACGCGCACGTTGCCTTCTACTGCCATACGCATACCGAACTGGCCGACCGTAAGCGAAAAGAACGCGCCCATGATAAAGGCGGCAGCCCGTCCGATGCCTACGATAAAACGCACCATATCCGGGCTGAATCTGCTAAAACGCTGTAAAGCCTCGTCAGTGGGCGGAATAACATACACGGAAAAGAATAGAACTCCCGTAAGGATAATGATCAAAGGTAAGATGCTTTTCAATTGGCGGCTAAGGTATGCATCAGCGCCCTGGCGTATAGATGTCCAGACCTCCTGCATTTTCGGCGTTCCTTTATCATACTTCATGATCTGAGTTTTCAGCATAAAGGCATATCCTAACCCCAAAACAGCGATAAAAAGCACTCCCCAAATAGAGATCGTCTCAAACAACGTTGCACTAATTGAACCAAACATGTTTCAGATGCTCCTTTCTCTTAATCTTGTTTTGCCGCAATATTCAGCTTCTTTATTCCTAATTCATTCAAGATATCCAATATCGCAACAATATCCTTAAAACGCACCAGCTTGTCTGAAAACAAAATCACCTCAATGCCGGCATTTTCATCATGCAGCAATTTGATTTTTTGCCTCAGCTCCTTCCTCGTCACTAAATCATTATCCACATACAATAAGTTTTCATTGGTCACGGAAATACTTACCTGGCTCCTGGCATCACTGTTAGGTTTTGCGCTGACGGCATTCGGCAGGCTGACCTTGATGCTCGACTGAATGATCAGCGGTGTAGTGATCATGAAGATGATCAACAAAACAAGGATAACGTCGGTGAACGGCGTTATGTTTATTTCCGCGATCAGCCTTTGTTTCCTGGAGCTTGCCTTCATTTCTGTTTAACTATTAGTAAGTCCATTGTCTCGGACGCGCAAAGCTCCATATCTTCTATAAAATTATCGATTTTTTTGATGAAATAATTGTAGGCGACGACTGCCGGCACGGCGACACTAAGCCCGGCTGCGGTACAAACCAGCGCTTCGGATATGCCGTTGATCACGACACTTATCCCGCCGGCGCCGCTTGCGGAAATATCATGGAACGCCCTGATGATGCCTAAGACCGTCCCGAAAAGGCCTATATATACGGCGACACTGCCGATCGTCCCGACAATGGCGGTAAATCTTTCCAGGACCGTCGTCTCTATGACGATCTCGCGCTCCATATTATTCGATATTTCTTTCTCGCTATGGTTATAAAAACTTAAGGCCCCATAAACCACCTTGGAAAACGGCGTATTGGTTTTTTTGCATATCTCCAAGGCTCCATTGATATTTTTCTTTTCCAATTCCTGCCTGATCATTTTCATAAAATCCTGCCTTTTAATACGTGACCTCCGGCGGTAATATAAAAACCTTTCGATGATGATCGCCACTGAAAGGATCGAACAAGACAAGAGTATGTATAAGGTAAAGCCTCCGCTCCTGAATAATTGCCATATTGACATGCGCTTACCCTCCTTAATGAAGAGACCTTAAGACTTCCTTGATCATGCTGTAAACCTTAGCTACCGCTTTTTCCACTGCCTTTGACGGCCGGCTGCCAAAACTGATTGTTTTTGGCTGGATCCCGATAATTATTGCCGCGCAATTAATTGATTGAACAAGATAATCAACCATTACCTTAAGCGGCAGCCGGTGCGTGCAAAAAGATATGCCGTCCAGTTCCTGTCTTTCGATCAGCCTTACCTGGCCTGCGGGTTTGCCTAAATCAGCCGCATCAATGATCACCAGATGCGTAGGATTAAATCTTTTAATCTGGCCGCTTAAATTTTCCGGAGCAGTGGCTCCGATAAAAATCCTGTATTTTAACCTTTGCTTAACCTTACTGCCCTGCCCGGCGAATCGCCCTGCCACAAGAATACCGGCGGCATCATCTCCCCTTAAATCGGAACCCACGCCAAGGATAGCCACCCTCTTGGCCTCTTTAAGTTTGCTCTTTAGTGTCTTCTTTAGGCTTAGCATGAAAAATTACTCTTAATTTTTTCGGGTCCAATTCCGCCAGTTCAAACTCATCGGTAATCGCCAGCGCCTTTTTGAGGCAGGAATCCACGCACTGCCCGCAATATATGCACTTTCCCAGGTCGATTTCCGCTTCGAATCTTTTGTCTCCGGTATCCCTGATAGTGATCGCCTTTGTCGGGCAATCCTTCATGCATAACTTGCAGCCAATACATTTTTCCGGATAAAACTTAAGCTTTCCCCGGGAGCCCTCTATGGGCTTGGATTTCACATAAGGGTATTTTGTGGTAAGAGGTTTTTTAAACAGGGAACCCAAAACCATACTTATCATTTTTCCCGGCCTGGTCATCTTCATCTGACAAGTGTCCACTTTACAATAAGGTTAATAAGCACCTGCAGGAATGCTAAAGGAGCAATGTATTTCCAGCAGAAATTGACCATCTGGTCTATGCGCAGGCGGGCAAGTACCGTGCGGAATAAAGAGATTATGCTGACGATCAACAAGACCTTTAAAAGAAACAGGATAAATCCGATAGCCGGATGAAGGGTGAGCCCGAACGGCAGGAATACCGCTGCCAGGAGGCTTGCCCCGACGATCATCTCTATATCGATGGTGAGCCGGAATAACGCCAGGAGCTTACCGCTATACTCCGTTAAACTTCCGGCAACGATTTCCGTTTCCGCTTCCGGGATATCAAACGGCCCTTTTTCCAATTTGCCCATCAGTGTTACTACGGAAATTATAAAACCGAGCAGGTTAAATGCCCAAAGCCCGGGATGAAGGCTGTAAAAAACCGTGATCTTGCTTAATGACCAGGTATTCGCCAGCAGAGCAGAAGCTAAGATGCTGGTTAACAAAGGAATCTCGTAAGCAAACAACTGCGTAAGCGAACGCATTGCCCCCAACGTGGAATATACCGAGCAGGAATACCAGCCGGCAAGAAAAAGGGCTACTGTGGGGATAGTCAAAAGATACAAAACTACGATCATATCTCCGTTAAATGAATATAAAGCCCCGGTTTTCCAGAGGGGAATATAAAAAAATGCCGTAACCACTGAGGTAAGGGCAAATACCGGCACAAGTTTAAATACATACGCATCGGCCTGTTCAGGGATAATATTCTCTTTAGCGACAAGCTTTACAAAATCCGCGAACGGCTGGAACCACGGCGGCCCTACCCTGTTCTGGAACCGCGCGTAGATCTTGCGGTCATAAAACTCGGCAGCCAGCCCGAAGATGATCAAAAAGAGAAATCCCGGAAAAATCAAAATGTTAAATAAGGCTTTAAGCATCCGTCATCTTACCTATCGTTTAAATCTCTTGTTTAATGCCGTAAAATCGATGCCCTGTTTGCTATACCATTCTATGCCATGCAAACGCAGGCTCTCCCAATCCACGATCTTTTTCTTTTTTCCTTTGCCTTCTGCGTCCTTGATCGCGATCGACCTGTCTGTGCAGGAAAAACAGGGATCAATGGCTGCGACGACAATCGGCATATCTGCCAGGTATCTGTCCTCAAGCATAAAGGCTACGCTCTGTATATTTGCCAGGGTGGGTGCCCTGACCTTTACCCTTTCCGGGCTTTCTGTACCGTTGGCTTTAACATAATGCAGATCTTCTCCCCGCGGCGCTTCATAGCGGCTCACTGCTTCACCGCTGGGGATCTTACGCGCTACCTTTACGGCGATCGGCCCATCCGGTAGATTTTTTATTACCTGCCGGATGATGTTAAAAGACTCCATCAACTCCCCTAAACGCACAATGGTACGGCCATAGATATCGTTGTGGTTATCCGTGACTACATTGAAATTTATTTCAGCATAAGCGGCATAAGGATCATCTTTTCTTACATCCCGCGCCACTCCCGATGCGCGCGCCGTAGGCCCTACCGTCCCCAAACGTAAAACGTCTTTTTTAGACATCACCCCGACCCCGGAAAGCCGGTTGATCAAAGTCGTTTCCACGCTGGCTAACTCAATATAATATTTTGTCCGTTCTTCCAGGGCATCCATGGCCTTGGCTATCTGCCGTACCTGTTCAGGCGAGATATCGCGCCTCACCCCGCCAAGTGAGTTTATGCCGTAGTTTACCCGGTTGCCGGTAACATTCGCCAGGATATCCATTACGATCTCCCGATCAGCCCAGGTATACATAAGCAGGGTATCAAAACCGATTTCATGTCCGGCTACGCCCAGCCAGAGAAGATGGCTGTGGATTCTTTCCAATTCTCCTACGAGAGTGCGGATGTATGCTGCGCGCTTTGGCAGGTTGACGCCGGCAATCTCCTCAACTGCCTGGGCAAAAGCAGTTGAATGAGCATGCGAACAAATGCCACAGATACGTTCAATAAGGTAAAGGTCCTGAATATAGGTCCTCTCTTCGCAGGCTTTTTCAATACCGCGGTGGTTATAACCAAGCCGCACGCTTGCCTGCATTATTTTTTCCCCGCTTAACGATAGCCTAAAACTCGCCGGTTCTTTCAATGCCGGATGCTGCGGACCGACGGGAATTTCCATATTATCATGCATTTTTTTTATCCTCCTGCTTGTTTAATGCTTCCTTTTTCCATCCTTTGCGCAAGGGATACTGGCCTTCCGGCCAATTATCGGGTAAGGGATAGCGTTTGCCCTTCTTTAAACCAATAACCTCCACCCCCAGGAGATCTGCTAATTCCCTTTCGTAAATCTCCGCGCTGGGGAAATAGCCGGTTACGGTTTTTAAAAGCGGCGCATTCTTGGCAACGCCGGTCTTAAAATTCAGCATAATGCCGTTAGCAAGCGCCAAATGATAAATAAAGGAAAAATTTTCACCTTCGTCCAGCCCGCTAAGCGCAGAAAGCATCGAGACTCCCAGATTCTTTACCGCGTAATCAAAGACAGCGAAAAATTTTTCCAAAGGCACTTCGATAAATATGCGCCTGACCCTCTGTATTTTAATTTTATTTTCCAAGAAAGCAAAATTTTTTAATAATTCCTGCTGGATTTTTTCTTCTTCGTTCACGCTTTTTCCCTCCTACCTACTATCTACTACCTACTAACTACTTTTTTCCTTCTCTTCCATGCTCTTCAACAACTTCACTATACCGTCGATTATCGCTTTTGGGCTGGCCGGGCAGCCGGGGATATAAGCTGCTACGGGGATCACAGAATCTATGCCGTGTTCAACATTGTAACAGCCATCGAATATGCCGCCGGAAGTCGCGCAGGAACCTATGGCAACCACCAATTTAGGCTCCGGCATCTGCTCATAAATCCTGATTACCCTATCGGCAGTCTGGCGGGTGATCGGCCCGGAACAGACAAGGATGTCCACATGCCGCGGCGTACCTTTCAACTGCACCCCGAAACGCTCCAGATCATAACGCGGAGTGAGTGCCGCGATAATCTCAATATCGCAGGCGTTGCAGGCTCCGGTATTAAAATGCAATATCCACGGAGACTTAAGCCTCGACCAGTTTACCAGCTTTTTCAGGAAACCCAAAGCCCTTACCTCCTAAATAAAATTACCAGGCCGGTGATTGCGCCGATGATGTAAATAACCCCGATAAAAAAAGAATTCATTGTTTGTATCGGTACGGTAGCAACCATTAAGGCAAATACGTGTAAGATCGTAAAGAAAAAGGCAAAAGGAAAAAACTGCCCGTAGTTAACCTGCACCTGGCCTTCCGGAACATTCTCGCCGCAGGCGTATGCCTTGCGCGACCCGTCTTTTAGATTACGGCTCGCTTTAAACGAAAGCCGGGTCAATAAACCGGAAAAAAAGAGCACCGTCCCAAAAACGATGATAAAAGCTACGGGAGGAAAAAATACCCATTCAGCCATAATAGTTTACCCCTTAAGGTTCCTGAGGTTCCTTACATCCAGTGATTCATCGTGCCTGTAGACGCTCAGGATCACGCCTCCGGCCACAACGATAATTACCACCTCAATTACGATCATCGTAATCACAAACGCCTGTGCCAGCGCTACCTGCTTGGTGATATACCCCATCAATACAAAAAGCAAAGTTACGGCTTTGGTTAAGATCTCAAGGCCGATCAATACCCTGATCATATTACGCGTGACCAAGATACAATAAAAACCTACCGTAAAAAGCATGATTATCGAAATGATAAACGGCCACAATAACTCTAAAACATCACCACTCATTGTCTTCTTTCTCCTTAAACAATACAACCACTCCAAACCCGCCGGCCAGCAAAATTATAATCTGGCCGAATAAGTCCAATTGCCTTGAATTCCATAATA
The DNA here is from genome assembly GCA_903882345.1 of Candidatus Omnitrophota bacterium. GTDB lineage: Bacteria > Omnitrophota > Gorgyraeia > Gygaellales > Profunditerraquicolaceae > CAIRWO01. The sequence goes on from CAIRWO010000124.1 coordinate 7,249, forward strand.
GCCCGCGCACATCGGTCTCAGCGGTTGTTTGCACGAACCTTAATTCCATCGGCAGGCACAAAAGATAAACTGATATAACCCCGGCCAAAATAACTAGGAGCGGTAAATACCTGTATCTCTTTACCCTCTCCTTAGATTCCAGGTCTATCTCTTTATTGGCCAGCGGCTTGGTCAAGCCTATAGTGCTCAAGAATATTACGGTAATTAATCCTGCGCATACGGAAAGCTCAAAAACCGCAGCCAGCGGAGAGTCAAACCCGAACATAAAGATGGTAATTATCACACTGACAACGGCCAAACCTATCGCCGCTTTTAACAGGCTTCTCACCATAACCGTCCAGATCGCCGTTACCACCATGATTACCAGCA
>CAIRWO010000125.1 GCA_903882345.1 Candidatus Omnitrophota bacterium
CCATGCCCACATCCAGACGGTATTATATCCGATAAAATGTCCGGCAAGCCCCAGCCATAACAAATGGCTGTGTATTCTCTGCAATTCATCGATAATCGTGCGTATATATAATGCCCTCTGGGGGACAACCTTTGCCTCTCCGCCCAAAATATCTTCCAAGGCAAGGACATAGGCATACGGGTGGCTTGAGGAACAGATACCGCAGATCCTCTCCACGAGAAAAACCCCCTGATCAAAATGCTTTGCCTCAGAGAGCTCTTCAATCCCGCGGTGGTTATAGCCGATGATAATGTCAATATCCACAACCTTTTCGCCCTCCAGGTAAAGCCGGAAAAATTCCGGCTCTTCTTGTAAGGGATGATACGGGCCTATAGGTATAACTACTTTATGCGACATCTATTCCTTTCTTAACGGATATTTGCCTTCCGGCCAATCGTCGGCCAATAATAACCTTTTTAAATTCGGATGCCCCTTAAAATTAATTCCAAAAAGTTCCCAGATTTCCCGCTCGATCCATTCTGCCCCGGGAAAAAGCGGGGTGATCGAATCGATTTCCGGATGCGCCCTATCTTCCAACATCACCCGCAGCGAGAAAAATTGGCCGGCCGCATCAAAGCTAAAATGGTACAACATCTCAAAGCCCTCTGGGGTATGGGTAGCGGAAGCCGTAGAGAACCTTAAAGCCAGATCCCGGAACAAAAATCTTACGGTTTCAGGTACATCTTCCTGCTGCATAGAAAAATATATCCGCCGGGGAGATTTTTCCTCCCAGAGAATAATTTTATCGCCCAGTCTTTCTTTAATCCTGCTTTTTATGTCCATGATTGTTGTTTTCCTTTAATTTATCCAGTGCCTTGATGATGCCGCTGATAATCGCTTCCGGTTTCGGGGGGCAGCCGGGGATGTAAACATCAACCGGCAAAATTTTATCCAAAGGCTCCCGGACATTATAGCTGTCGCGGAACATATGCTGGGAAAGCGCGCATATGCCGCAGGCAACGACAATGCAGGGTTTGGGCGCCTGGCGGTAAATCTCTTTCATCCGCGGCACGGCCTTACGATTCATTGCCCCGGTAATAAGCAGGGCGTCGGCATGCCTGACTGAGCCGATCAACTGGATGCCAAACCGCTCCACATCAAAACGCGGGGTGAAACAATCCAGTATCTCGATATCGCAGTTATTGCAGGAACCTGCGCTGACATGAAAAACCCAGATTGATTTAGTTAATGCCTTAGTTTTAAGGTCCATTTGATTATTTCCCTAATATCGCTAATATTACTCCCGCGATCGCCAATAATGTGACCGGCCCCCAGAAAAAGCGCATTGCCTGATCAATGCGCAGGCGGGGATTGGTATTTTTGATCAAAAAAATTACCAGCCAAATCAGCAAAAATTTCCCAATGATGAATAACGGGCTTAAGTCTTTAGCCAAAAACAGTATGGTCAAGAATAAAGGTAAGGCGTAAAGAAGGATCGCCTTGTTTAATTTGTAAATTGCTAAAGGCAGGCCGGAATATTCGATCAATACCCCTGCCATCAATTCCTGCTCTGCTTCGGAGATATCAAAAGGCGCCAGGCCGATCTTTGCCTGAATACAGATCAGTGCCACGACAAATGCGATCGCCCCAGAAAAGGAAAAAATAAACGAACCATAACTAACTTGATAAAAGACAATCTGCTCTAACCTTATTGCTCCTGCGGCCTTGATGATCACTGTGATGATAGAAAGGATAAGCGGTAATTCATAGGCCAGCACGAGTTTCATTTCTCTGGACGCGCCCACGGAAGCAAGGGGATTACCCGAAGCTGAAGCGCCGATGATCAGGGAAATCGCCGGCATGATAAAAAGGTAAATAACCACGATCAGATCCCCGGTAAACCCCCCTAAAGACAAGCGGGCTGCCCCGCCAAGGATCGTAGTTGCCAAAACCAGCCCCAGGAGGCCTAAATAAGGCGCGAGCAAAAATGTCCGGCGCATAGTTGACGGTACGATGATCTCTTTACCGGTAAGCTTGATAATATCGGCGAAATTCTGATACCACGGCGGGCCGACGCGCCACTGCAGCCGGGCAGAAACCTTACGCTCCAGCCAGCAGGCCAGGAGTCCGATGACCGCGCTGAATAAAAAACCCGGGAATACAAGATAGTTAAAAATCAGTTTTACCACTTAAGGCCCCTCGCTACTTTTTCTTAGGCTGCGGGTCTTCCCGCGACCACTTCCTCGTATGCACAGCTAAATGCTCTCCGACAAAATAAATATTTTGTAAAATATCTTCTTCTACTTCTTTGATCTCGATTGCCTTTTCCGGGCAGCTGACTATGCATTTGGGGAGCTTACCGGTTGAGGCCACGCAATAATCGCATTTTGAATCAAGGTAAGGAATGAAATCCGGAAAAATTATCCCGAATGGACAGGCCATTGTACAGGATTTACAGCTTGTGCAGCGCATTTTATAACGCTTTAAATGACCGTCGGAGGCGCGCTCAAGGGCATGATGGTAACAGGAATTTACGCAAGGCGCTTGCTCACAGTGCCGGCAGATGGTGGCAAACGTGGCGTACTCGCGCAAATTTGCCACCCCGTTATTCTGCGGGTGGTAAAAATAGCCGCAAACCACACGGCAATCTTGGCATTCATTACAGATATCCAAATCTATAAATAAGCGCTTCATTTTCTAATCCCAAATATCGTATATATCTTTAAGCTCGGCATAAGTAAACACCGGGCCGTCTTTACAAATATAGAATTTCCCGATCCGGCAATGCCCGCATTTTCCCAGGCCGCAGGACATGTTCTTTTCCATGGAAAGATAAATATTTTCCGGCGGGAAACCCAATCCCAGCAATTTCATCGTGGCAAATTTCATCATTACCGGCGGCCCGCAAACGATTACCGCGCTGTTTTTCAAGTCTACGGGTAGGTCGTTTAAAATCGTAGTGACTACCCCGACATTGCCTTTCCAGCCGGGAGCTGGCGCATCAACAGTGAGAACAATATCGACCTTGTCTATCTTTGACCACTCCGGGATAGCCGACCGGTAAACGATATCGTCCGGGGAACGCGCTCCGTAACGTAATACGACCTTATTATATTTATTGATCTCGGAAAATAAACTAAACAACAGGGAACGTAGCGGCGCCAGGCCGACCCCCCCGCCGACAATCAAGATATCCTTACCCGTAAAACTTTCCAGGGGATAGCCTTTACCGTAGGGCCCGCGTACGCCGAGGGAATATTTTTTCGGCAGTTCGTGTAGTAAAAAAGTAACCCTGCCGGCATTCATTACCGTTACCTCAAACCTGTCTTTGATACCGGGATCCGATGACGGGGTAAACGGCGCTTCTCCCATCCCCGGCAAAGTAAGCTCGATAAATTGTCCGGTTTTGAAAACAAAACTTTCTTTCGGCCGGATGACAAATGTCTTTATTGCCGGCGTCTCAACAATGATATCTTCCACTGTTGCCTCAAAGGGCCGGTAAATGTTTTTCATTGCTTAGCCTTTAACTTATTCTGGAGATCTTTCCAGACTTCCCTGAGGTCGATTTTCCCCGGGCAGACCTCAATACACCTGCCGCAGCCGCAGCAGGCAGGCATTCCTAGGTTCTCCATAAAGAAATCAAATTTTTTCGTAAACCGGAAGCGCAACCTCTGGTACCTGGCCTTCAAGGGATTGGCACCGCCGGCTGCCCGGCTATAATTGGCATATTGACAGGAATCCCAGAGTTTTAGCCTTTTATTCTTATTGTCATCGCTTGTATCTGCCAGGAGAAAACAATGGCAGGTATTACAAATAAAATTACAGCCGCCGCACTCAACGCAGGTAAGCATAAATTCCTTCCAGGTATCAAGGTTATAGCCGTCCTTGACCAGGCGTTGCAAGCTCTCCTTGGGAGGAATATTTTGCGCCAAGAGGTGCCTCTTGAGCCGGTTAACAATGTCTTCCCGCTTGGTCTTCCTTGCCCAGACCTGCGTATCTTTGGCTTCAGAAAAATATTCCCTGAATTTCTCGATCAGGGCTTTGCCTTTCTCCGAGCCGGCTTCCACCAGGTATCCGTCTGATACGGGAGAGAGATTTAGATCAAACCCCATTGTCGGATAAGGAAGCACGTCAAGGGCAAGGCAAAAACAAACCTCTTTATAGTCGATACAATCGCCGGAAACCAGGAGCGTATCCTCTCTTTTCATCCGATAGGAATAATCGACCTCTACGCCTTCCATAAAAACAAAATCCTGAATTTTAAGCGAAGTGATGTCGCAATTTTTTGCTCCAAAGACAATGGTCTTGCCCAGGTCAATAGTGTCTTTTCCCGGGTTAAAATAAGCGGCGGCGTTTTCCATGAAAGGAGTAAGAAAAGATTTAAGCGGTTCGATTACGCGATAGGGATTAAAGACAAATTGCTGATTATCGGACAAATTCCTGTAGGAGTAATCGGTTCCCTTGGTAAAGTTAGGCTCTTTGAGCCCCGGGGAAAAAACATTATAGTCTTTTTTCAACCGGGTTAATAATTCGTTGATCCTGGCGCTCTCTAAATAATAGAAGTTATCCACTGTAAAAAATAATTAAAAACAGGCTCTTTGTGAAATTTATCACAAAACTTGGAAAAATAAAAAGAAGAACTGCAATACTATACTACATTCTTGAGAATTATCAAGAGATTTTAATCACACTTGACTTGGTATTTAAAACAGTGTAGATTGAATATACACGAATAACCGGGAGAAAAAGCATGAAAAAGATATTTTTTGTTGTATCCATTACTTTCTTTTTTACCGTCCTATGTTTTGCCGAAGAAGAATCGGTAATGACGCAGGATGAGCATGAGCCGCTGGTGAAAGAGATAAAATCTCAATCTTCGAAACAGGGGGTTATTGCCGTCGGGTCAATGACCTTTACAGGAAAACTAGACTCGATAACACAACCTAATATTACGCAAGGAATAAGGCAGGAAATTACGGTCGTTGATGATAAGGGAGAAGAGAAGACTTTTTCCTTAGTGCCAAGCCTCAGTATAACGAATGATAGCGGAAAGATAATACCCCTGAAAGACTTGCGTCCCGGCGATAAACTTGTTGTGGAGTATACAATCTCAAAGGCCGGCGTCAACAGGGCGCTGTCAATTACGCTGCAATAACCCTGCAAAATTTAGGTTATTTCGCGATTTGCTTTTTGAGGCTGCGGATTTCGTTGCTGATTTCGGAAAGCCTCTGCTTAATTTCCTCAAGGCGCAGAATATACTGTTCCAGCGCATGGTCATCGCGGTAACCGCGGGGATTTTCTACGGCGCGTTTCTTAGCAAGATATTCCAGGTTAAAGTTTTCTTTTTCCGCATTCAGTTTCTTTATTTTCTCTTTAATCTCGAAATTATGAAACTTACGCCTGGCCTCTTCTTCCTTATGCGACAATTCTTTATTGTCCATCTCTTTGCCTGCCGTGGCTTTTTCTTCCTGCCGCGGCTTGGCCCTGTGGCCGGGCTCTTGCGAAACTAATCCCCCTTTTTCCTTTTTTTCCAGATAATAATCGAAGTCACCAAAAAATTTCCTCACCCTGCCGTCCTTTACTTCGAAGACGGTGTTGGCAACCGAACGCACAAAATGTATGTCGTGGCTGATAAAAATAATCGTTCCTTCATAAGAGCCGAGCGCCTTGATCAGGGCATCCACGGCATCCACATCCAAATGCGTGGTCGGTTCATCCAAAAGCAGGAAATTAGGCGGGTTTAATAATAACTTGGCCAAGATCAGGCGGCTTTTCTCACCGCCGGAAAGCACCTTTACCTTTTTATCGGCATCTTCGCCGGTGAATAAGAATGCCCCCAGGATCGTGCGGATCGTCTCCTGGGCCATATAGCCGGGCGCGGCAGAATACGCCTCCTGGAGCACGGTATTTTCCGGGTTAAGCACGTCCAGGCGGGTCTGAGAAAAATATCCGGTCTCCACGTTATGGCCGACAACGCGCTCTCCGGCATCGATATTAATTACGCCGGCAAGTATTTTAAGCAGGGTGGATTTACCGGCGCCGTTTTCACCCGCTAAAACCGCTTTTTCTCCGCGCTCGATTTCAAAATCAAAATCTTTGTATACTACAAGCTGACCGTATGCCTTGGAAATATTTTTCAGGGTGATCATCCGCTGGCCGCTTTGCTGCGTAGGAGGAAAACGAAAATCGTGGATACTTTCCCGCGGATCCGGCGGTACAATGATTTCCTCCAAACGTTCCAGGGCCGTGCGTTTCGCCCGCACCGCCGCCGCCTTATTCGGCTGGGCATGGAAACGGCTGACAAATTTCTCCAGCTGCTGGCGTTTCTTTTCGTTTTCCTTAAACTGCCGCAGAAGAAAAGTGCGGCGCTCTTCTTTTATCTGTTCATAATGTTCGTAGTTTCCTTTTACCTTAAATATAGATCCGTTTTCCAGGATCAGCGTATAATTTGTGACTTCGTTAAGGAAGGCCTTATCATGGGAGATCATCAGGAAGGTGCCTTTAAAGCCGGCAAGGTAGTCTTTAAGCCAGATCGCCGCGTTTAAATCCAGATAATTGGTAGGTTCGTCAAGCAGAAGTATATCATAATGGAACGCCAAGAGCTTTGCCAGCAGCGTGCGCATCTGCCAGCCGCCGCTCAACTCGGCTATCAAGCGGTTAAAATCCGCTTCCTTAAAACCCAAACCCATGAGGATTTTTTTTGCCTTGTATTCCAGCTCAAAATAGCCCAGGGTTTCTAGTTCATGTAATATTTCGCCGTAGCGGCTGGAGCCGGCGGCATTTTTTGCCTCAAGTTCCTCTTTTTCGTTTTTCAGGCGCATCACCGCGGCATCGCCCGCGGCAACTTCCGATAAAACCGTATGCTGAGATTTAAAACTTGCTTCCTGAGGCAGGTAACCGATACGGATATTTTTTATTACGCTTACAGATCCGGCAGAGGATTCTGTATCTCCGAGGATTATGGAAAATAAGGTGGTCTTTCCCGTGCCGTTAGGCCCGATAAGCCCGATCTTCTCGCCCCGGTTGATCGTAAGATTAAGGTTATTAAAGAGGACTTTTTTGCCGTAACTTTTGGAAAGGTTGTTTATGGCGATCATTGGATGGGGACGCCGGGTTTAAGGCGATACTTCGGAATTAGGCAGGACTTCCTCGATTTCCCGCATCAGCTTGTCTATTCTGTCCAACTGCCGATTTTTTACAGCGAGATCATCTTGGGAAACCGCGCCTTTTGGGTTTTTCAGCTCTTGTTTATCGGGAAAAATATCTTCGATCTCCTTCATCAATTTCTCAACGCGCGCAATCTGGAGTTGCTTTGCCTTTTGGCCCTGCGCCAGCATTGCCGCTTTATCGTCTTTGAGCTGCTGGATCATGAATTCTTTTGTCTTAAGTTCTCCGCCGATAGCCAAGAGGCGGTTTTCGTAATCCAGCCTTGCCTGTTTTAAATCTGCGTCTTTGCGCTCCAATTCCTGATCCAGCCTTTTGCGGTCATTGTCCTTCTCTGAGATACTCGCCTTAAGGCTACTCAGCTGTTCCTGGTAGGAACGTCTTTCTTTTTCCAGCTGGACCATCTGGCTGGTAAACTGTTCCAGTTGCTTCTGTTTATCCTGAGCCGATAAACTCATTTCCTGCTGCTTGGCAACGAGCTCCCTCTTCTCTGCCTGAAGATTGTCTTCCAGTATTTTTAGTTTAGCGTCTTTACTTGCCAGCTCGGCCTTAAGGCCGGCCAACTGGCTGTTAAGTTGCTTAAGCTGATTTTCCTTGTCCTGAACCGACCGACCCAATTCTTCTTTCTGGCCGGCGATGGATTTTTTTTGGGCCTGCACTTCCTGTATCAATTTAGACTGCTCGTTATCTTTATTTAAAAGCGCATCCTTTTCCTGCTGAGTTTTCACCAGCTGGTTATTTAAAGATTTAAGCTGGTTTTCTTTTTCTTGAATTAATTGGTTATTCAAAGATTTGACCTGGCCTTCTTTGTCCTGAAGCGACTGGCGCAGTTCATTTGCTGCCTTATCTTGCTGCTTCCTATCTTGCTGCACGCGGTCTTGCTGCGCCCGGTCAAGCCAGCTGTTTAGCTGGTTCTTCCGGCTATCGGCAGTATGGGTAACCGGCTTAAGCTTTTTAGTCTTAGGAGGCG
>CAIRWO010000126.1 GCA_903882345.1 Candidatus Omnitrophota bacterium
AGAGCTGTGTCTTAAAGGCCAACGAGAGCATTTATGTGCCCGTAGGCTGTGTACATAGGATAACTAATCCCGGAGACAAAGCGTTGAAAATTATCGAGGTCCAGGCCGGCGTATACCTCCAAGAGAACGATATTGTGCGGCTAAATGACAGCTTTGGCCGGTTAAATCAAACAACGAAGGGTTGACCTTATGAAAGGTATAATTTTAGCAGGCGGAAAAGCAACGCGGCTGTATCCTCTAACCAGGGGTATCTGTAAGCAACTGCTGCCTGTTTACGACAAGCCGATGATCTATTATCCGTTATCCGTGCTGATGCTTTCCGGCATAAAGGATATTCTTATCATTTCGACTGCAAAGCATATCCCGCAATTTAAAACTCTTTTTGGGAATGGCAATGACCTGGGGATTAATATTTCTTACGCCGTGCAGGCCCAAGCGCGGGGCATTGCCGAATCATTTATCATTGCTGAAAAATTCATCCGGGGTGACAGTGTTTGCCTGATCTTAGGGGACAATATTTTTTTTGGTAATGGCCTGCCGGGTATCTTAAAAGAAGCTGCTTGTTTAAAGCAGGGAGCTGTAATTTTTGCTTATTATGTAAAAGACCCGGAAAGATACGGGGTCATTAAATTCGCTAAAGACGGCCGGGCCGTATCGATCGAAGAGAAGCCAAGGAAGCCGCGTTCTAACTATGCGGTAAGCGGCCTTTACTTCTATGATAATAGCGTAGTCAGCATCGCCAAGAAGATAAAGCCGTCAAAAAGGGGAGAGCTGGAGATTACCAGCATAAATAACGAATACCTTAAAAAAGGAAAACTGAAGGTAAAATTAATGGGCCGCGGCTATGCCTGGCTCGATACAGGGACTTATGATTCTTTGATTGATGCTTCGCTGTTTATAAAAACCATCGAGGAACGACAAGGATTGAAAATCGGATGCATAGAAGAAGTGGCTTACCGGATGGGTTATATTGACAAGAAGCAATTAAAGAACCTTTCCCTGCAGGTGAATGAAAATTATGGGCAATATTTAAGGGGCATTTTACGCGATGAAGGCTAATATACTGATTTTTGGCGCCGGCTTCATTGGAAAGCGGCTGCAGCAGGAAACGGGTTGGGATATTTCTCGCAAGAAAATTATTAGTTTTAACGACGCCCAAAGCGAAATAAAAAAATACCGGCCAAAAATCATCATTAACTGTATTGGATATACCGGAGAAGTAAATATCAGCGGCTGCGAGAATCGGGTCGATAAAACTTTAACAGCTAATGTCTTTATTCCGCTCGTCCTTGCGGAAGCAGCAATAAGAAACAGGATCAAGCTTATTCATATCAGCACCGGCTGTATTTACAATTTTGACTATAAGAAAGACAAACCGATAAAAGAAGAAAAGGTGCCTGATTTTTTTGATCTATGTTACAGCCGGTCGAAAATTTATTCCGAGATGGCATTAGGGGTACTTTGTAACCGCTATGGCGTTTTGATCGCGAGGATAAGGGTGCCATTGGATGACCGACCGCATCCCAGAAACCTCCTGACTAAATTGATCAAATACAGGCGGGTAATTGAGTTGTCGAATTCAGTTACTTATATCCCTGATTTTATCGCTGCCCTGAAGCACCTGATCAAGAAGGACGCGCGGGGAATTTATAATATCGTAAACAGGGGAGGCCTAAGATACAGCGAGCTTATGGATACATATAAGAAATACGTACCGGATTTCGAATACAAAAAAATCAAATTTAAACAACTTAACCAGGCAAGGACAAATTTATTTCTTTCCACGAGGAAATTGGAAAACAGCGGGTTTAAGGCCAGAAATATCAGGGAAGTGCTGGATCTATGCGTAAAGAATTATCTAAAATATTAATCGCCGGCGGCGCGGGATTCATCGGCAGCGCTTTTGTAAGGTTACTGGCAAAGGACTGTATACGCAGGGGGCTGTCCCTGACAGTAGTCGATAAGCTGACCTATGCCGGCGATTTGGCAAGGTTAAACGATGCCAAAGGCAAGTTTAGGTTTTATAAAGCTGATATTTGCGATAAACCTAAAATCGAATCGATCTTTTCTAAAGAAAAGATCGATATCGTAGTTAACTTTGCCGCTGAGTCTCATGTTGACAGGAGTATTAAAAATGCATCTTTATTCATGGATACGAACATAAAAGGAGTGTTAAGCCTGTTGGATGCCTCAAGGAGACATAAGATCAAGAAGTTTATTCAAATCTCATCCGATGAAGTCTATGGAGGCCTGAAAAAGGGGAAGCTTACCGAAGATTCGCCTTTGCGGCCAAGCAGCCCTTACGCCGCTTCTAAAGCCGCCGCTGATCTGCTCATTAAGTCGTATATCCGGACTTATGCTTTCCCGGCAATAATTATAAGGCCGAGTAATAATTATGGCCCATGGCAGTATCCGGAAAAACTTATCCCCCTGGCTATGCTGAAAATCATCAATAAACAAAAAGTTCCCGTGTATGCCGACGGAAAGAACATCCGCGAATGGCTTTATGTAGAGGATTGTGTTAGGGGTATTTACCGGATCATGCAAAAAGGCAGGGCCGGGGAAATTTATAATCTTGGCAGCGGCGAAGAAAAGAAAAATATAGAAGTCGTAAAGGCACTTTTGAAGATTTTTAAGGCCTGTGATAAGCTGATCCAATTTGTAAAAGACAGGCCCGGCCATGATATAAGATACCGGCTGGATTCAAGAAAGACGTTTGAGGAGACGGGTTGGAAACCGAAAATAAAATTTACGCAAGGTATCAGGCTTACCGCGGACTGGTACATGAGGCATAATCATGCGCACTAAACCTAAATATTTAATTGACGATGATAACCGCCTCTTTGTCGCTGATAACAAAAAAAGGCTTAACGTAAACGGCTCCTTCTCAATAGACGAAGGCAACCGCCTCATCCATTATCTTAATGAGCCGCGGGAATGGCAGGCAAAATACCAGTTTCCGGGAAAATTAATTTTCACTGGTAACTGGAAATTCGATGCAAACTATGACTTAGAGCTAGAGCTTACTCAAGATAATTCCGATTGGCAGGCTAGTATCCTTACGCTTAAAGGAGAGATCGTTTCCTGCGAGAGCGATAAGCTTGTTTTTCAGATAAGGTCAGTTGATAAAAATAGTTCAAACAGGCTTCGGCTTTTAAAATTAACCGGGACCTGGGCAGCTAATGAAGCAAATCAGATCTATTTCTCCGTAACTAAGAAAGAATCGCCGGATGTGCTTACCTTGCAGGGCCTATGGCAGCTGAATAAAAACCAACAGGTTATTTATACCTTCCAAAAAGCCGGCCGGAAAAGAAAAGACAAGGTTTCTTCTACGGTAATTTTCTCCGGATTTTGGCAGATAACTTCGGGGAACCAACTGACCTATATATTATCCGGCGGCACAGATTCAAAGTTTGATTTTAAGGCCCAGATCGAAACGCCTAATCTTTACCCTAAAGAAGGGGTAATTAAATACCGTATAGGGATCGGTATTAGAGAGCCGCTGCCGGAGAAGCAAAAAATAATTTCTCTTTATGGAGTATGGAAGTTAAGCCGGAAGCTGGGATTAGGCTTTGATATGGATTATGCTGATGGCCGGGTGGAAACCGTTATTTTCTGCGCGGAGGTTAATTTTGACGAAAACAATCAGGTTGTTTTTAGTTTAAGAAACGAGCTGGGTGAAAAATTGGGCATGAGCGTAATATTTACCCATAGGTTTCTTAAACAGCTCGATGCGGAATTCTTCTTGCGGCTTAAAAGCCGCAGGGATGAGCTTGGCGCTGACGCCGGGATCACGGTTCCCTTTTAATATTCTATCCGAATTCAATAGTGGAGGAATAATGCCAAAACAATACGGTTGGTTGCCTGATATCCCGGATAAGCGCGATTTACCCTACAGCGCCATCAAGCCTCGCGTCAGGCTGCATCCTAAGATTGACTTACGTCAAAGCTG
>CAIRWO010000127.1 GCA_903882345.1 Candidatus Omnitrophota bacterium
ATTTTGCGGATGGGTTGGTTTGGTTTCGAGCAGGGCGTAGGAAGCTTGAGCGGGCATGACCCCTTGACGCTTTGCGTCAAGGGGAGCGAAAGCCGACTCCCGAGCGAAGCTCCGCACGCTGGGCGGGGCGAGCGTCCCTGCGAGAAACTAATACAAGCCAGCCGCAGCAAAGTTTGGAGAACTTAAAATACTAGTTGCAAGCGCATAGAGGGTTTGATATGATGCTGGATATGGATAAACCAAGAATTGCGGTTGTGGGAGTAGGGCATTTAGGCAGTATCCATGCCAAGATATTAAGCAGCATGGATAATTGCCTGTTGGCCGGCGTCTGCGATACGGACAAAAACTGCCTGGAAAAAATCTCCCAGGAGTTTAAAGCAACGGGTTTTAGCGATTATACCGACCTCTTCGACAAAATCGACGCCGTAATTGTTGCTGTCCCCACAAAACTGCATTATAAAGTCAGCCGCGACTTTTTAGAACACAAAATACATACCTTTGTGGAAAAACCCTTCACTGCTACCCTGGAAGAAGCCGATTCCTTAATTAAGGTCGCAAAGTCAAATAACCTGATCCTGCAGGTCGGCCATATCGAAAGGTTCAATTCCGCCTTCAGCGCGACCCAAAAACTGATCAAAGAGCCGAAATTCATCGAATGCCACCGGCTAAGCCCTTTTCCTAACCGTTCCTTGGACGTCGGCGCTGTGCTGGACATTATGATCCACGATATCGACATCGTCCTCGGCCTTGTTCCCTCTAAAATTAAAAAAATCGAATCCGTGGGCATAAACGTACTTACCCATTTTGAAGATATTGCCAATGCCCGGATCAGTTTTGCAAACGGCTGTGTGGCAAACCTCACCGCAAGCAGGGTGTCGGATGAAATAATGCGTAAAATCAGGATCTTTCAGGAAGACACCTACATTTCCCTTGACTACAAAGAGGCAAAAGCCAGCGTCTATAAAAAAACCGGCCTTACAATCACCAAAGAAGACCTACCGATTGAAAAAGAACAGCCCCTGCAAAAAGAGATTGCCTCTTTCCTCGATTCTGTAATAAATCATACAGAACCGCTGGTCTCAGGGCCGGTTGCCCGACAGGCACTGGCAGTGGCGCTGGAAATCCAAAAACAGATATGGCAGCAAAACAGATAATCATCGTCTGCGGAGAGGCCTCCGGAGACTTAAACGCAGGCTACCTGGCCAGGTCAATCAAAGAAATTGATCCGAAGATAAAGATCTCCGGCGTAGGCGGACAGCTCTTACGCAATTCGGGTGCGGAAATATTCTATGATATAAAAGGCCTCTCGGTAATGGGCCTGTTCGATGTTTTAAAGAAGCTGCCTCTTTTCTTTTCCTTAAAAAAAGCGATCCTGCAAAAAATCAAACAGGAAAAACCGGATGGTATAATCCTGGTGGATTTTTCCGGCTTTAACCTGCGGCTGGCTAAAGCAATCAATAAAACCTTACCCGTGATCTACTATGTCAGCCCCCAAGTCTGGGCATCAAGGCCGGGCCGCGTGAAGACGATCAGGAAATACATTCATAAAATGATCGTATTGTTTAAGTTTGAGCAGGATTTTTACCGCAGCCACGGCATCGACGCGGACTTCGCGGGCCATCCGCTTCTGGATATTGTCCGGCCGTCAATGGAAAAAGCAGGATTCCTGGCAAAATTTAACCTTTCTAGCTCAAAGACTACCATCGCGCTGTTGCCCGGATCAAGACAGTCAGAAATAGAAAATGTGCTGCCGGTTATGCTGGGAGCCGCTAAAATCATCGCCGCTAAGATAAATAATATACAGTTCCTGATCGCAAAGTCTGGACAGGTTGAAGAGAGTATTTACAAGCGCCTGACGCTTCATTTTAATCATGACTTGTGGATTATCGAAAGCATGACTTACGATTGCCTGAATGCTGCAGATTTTTGCCTGGTCTGTTCAGGCACGGCAACGCTGGAAACGGCAATAATGCAGAAGCCGTTTGCCATAATTTACAAAATGAACCCACTCAATTATCTTCTCTACCGGCCGCAGGTCAAGGTCCCCTATATCGGGATGGCCAATATCGTTGCCGGTAAAATGATCGTCCCGGAATTTATCCAGTTTAAGGCGACGGCTGATAATATCGCCTCCGCTGCCTTAAAGATCCTCAGCGACCCTGCCGCAGCAGAACAGATGACAAACGACCTGGCGCTAGTGAAATCCCGCCTCGGTTCAGGAGGCGCTGGTTCCCGCGCCGCAAGGGCCGTCCTAGATTCCATTACTGAACGGCCTTAACCCTTAGTCTTGCTTTCCAGCAAATCCAAAACTGTATTCATCTTATCTACTAAGGTCTGCACCGCGTCTTTGCTGCGTATGGTTATACGCAAAGAATACTCTCCTTTAATTACCCTGTCTAAAATCTTTTCCATACGGGGTATCGCTCCCAGGCTACGGTACAACATCACAAAGATAGCCAAAAATAGAAAGGCAATGCCTCCGATCAAAATCAGCAGAAAGACGATAAAACTTAGCCTCCATGCAAAAGAATAATGCAAGGCATGCTGGATTGAAGCGACGTAATTTATAAACAGTAAAAAACCCAGAAGCGTAAATCCAAACATCCATATCATAAAGACGATAAGCAGCGGAAAGGTAAATTTTGTATTCCAGAATGCCTTGCTTCTTCTCTCTTCCATCGTATCTCCTTATTTTGTAAGACGAGACCCCTACTTTTATAGTATATTTTACTGCTGCCGGAATGGCAAGTCAATTAAAAAATGGCAGACTGCGCTATCCTGATGCGCTCGGCAACGGGAGGATGGTCAAAAAAGAAAAACTTGATAAGCGGATGCGGGTTTCTATCGGAAAGGTTCTGATCGGAGAGTTTTTCCATCATGGAAATAAACGCCTCTTTCATTCCCGTTGCATTCAGGGCGGCGATATCGGCATTTTTTTCAAAGCGGCGGCTCAGGAAATTTTCCAGCGGCTGCATGATGATCCCGAAAACCGTCATATACATTATGATCAGCGGAAAGGCTGCGCTATCCTCAAGTGAAACGAGAGAAAAAAATTTTAAAAACCCGGCGTTGGTAATAAAAATAAGATAAAACAAAAATAGGGTAGTAAAGGCATTTATCGAAATAAGTTTCCAGAGGTGCTTCATCCGGTAATGGGCGAATTCATGCGCCAATATCACCTCTATTTCATCATAGGAATATTTATCTTTTAGTGTATCGGCAAGGATAACCCGCCTTGTCCTGCCCCAGCCGACAAATGCCGCGTTCGCCTTTAAGGTCTTTTTGCTGAAGTCGATCTCGAAGACGTCCAGTATTTTTACCCGCATCCCTTCCGCCAGTTTTATCAGCCGGTCCCTGAGCACTGCGTCTTCCAGCCGTTTATATTTAAAAAATAGCGGGATGATTACTACCGGCATGATTTTCGCCATCAGCAGGCTAAAACACATCCAAAACAAGGCAATGATGCACCACCAGGTACGGGGATTATGCCTTAAGACATAATAAAAAGCGCCGAATAGAATCACGCCGATCAGGTAAGATAATATGCCTGCCTTTAACTGGTCGACAAGCCAGGCAGAAGCTTTTTGCTTGGTCAAAGCAAATTTATGCTCCAGGATAAACGATTGGTAAAAATTAAGCGGGAACGTAAGTATATAGGATAATACGATGATAATAAGCAAATAGGCGGGAAAAACCAAATAACCCGGTTTGACAAGGGCGGCTAAAAAATTAGCCAGCGCTGTGGATAAGCCCAGCTTAAGAAACAAAACAATAAGCGCCAAAAGATAAAGCGTATCCGCAATGGCAAGCGCATACTTAATACGGGAATAGCTTTTGGCCTTATCCAATAAAGCTTGCTTATCCGGCTCAGCCATTCTTAACTTTTTATTTTAAAGGCTCAACATTGATAAATGTCCTGACTTTTCCATGCGGAGTCTTTTTCTTGGTAAAATAGACTTTCCCCGGGCAAGTCGCAAATAGCGTGCCGGAACCCTTAACATTCTTACCCGCCTTATAAACGTTGATACCTCGAATAACTATTTGGCCTGTCTTTACTGCCTGTCCTCCGGATACTTTAAGCGCCTCATCTTTTTTAGGTGTAGAAAAACCGCCAGTCATTTTATCCTCCTTAAATGATCCTTGGTATTTACTCGAATAATTCTATTTAGGTAACTGCCAAGGAGAATTTATCTCAAGCCTGCTTAAAGATTTATAACAAAATCTTTAAGCGCTTAGGCTGGAGACTGATTAATCACGATTAAAAGTGAATAATACTAACACAGAATAATGTTTTAATCAATTTAAACTAATTCAATCTCTTCGTCTTTAGCGGGTATATAAACATCAAGGCCCGATCGGGACAGCGTATCGGCGAGGATCTGCGACTGGTCTTCTTCTCCGTGCACCAGGAAGATACGCTTAAGCGGCAGGCAGGCGGAAACGAAATTAACCAGATCGTTCTTATCCGCATGCCCGGAGAGGGCGTTTATGACTACGACCTCCGCATTGAGTTCGCATTCAACTCCAAAAATCCGCACGAAACGCTGCCTTTCGACAATTTTCCTGCCTAATGTATCTTTTGCCATATACCCTACAACCAACACCGTATTCCTGGAATCTTCAATATTATTCTTAAGGTGATGCAGGATCCTGCCTGATTCACACATCCCGCTGCCGGCAATGATCACCATCGGCCGCTTATCGACATTAAGCCGTTTGGATTCCTGTTGATCTTTGACAAACCTTAATGATAAAAATTCAAACGGGTTGTCGCCATGGTTTATCGCTTCAGATGTCCGGTTATTCATATAATCGCTATGATTAACGAACGAATCGGTAATTTCCGTTGCCAATGGGCTATCCACATATATAGGTATAATAGGTATCGCCTTTTCCTTAAACAGCTCGTTCAATAAATATATGACTTCCTGCGTACGCTCCAGGCTGAATGCAGGGATAAGAATCTTTCCCCCGCGGCCAATCGTACGGTCGATCACTTCTTTAAGCCTCACCTTTGCCTGCTCAATGGGTGCATGCACCCTGCCGCCGTAAGTACTTTCCATAATTAAATAATCAAGCCCGGGGGGTATCTCGGGGTCATCAAGCATCGGCAGGTTCTTTCTTCCCAGATCCACCGCATAACCTATTCTTACATTACGGTCACGGTCTTGAATGTCCAATACCGCGATACTTGAACCCAGTATATGGCCGGCGTTAAACAAGGTAACATAAGTGTCTCTTGAGACAAGAAATTTTTTGTCGTATGCAAGAGAATGTATCCTGCGCACGGCATTAGAAACATCTTTTTTCGTGTAAAGTACTTTTACCACCGTAAGCCGGCCCAGCCTTTTATTGATCTTGTTTACGTATTTTACGTCTTCTTCCTGGATCTTCGCCGAATCCTCCAACATCAGCCGGCTAAGATCTTTGGTAGCATGGGTAGAATAGATCTTACAACGCAGGCCGTTCTTTACCAGGCTGGGGATATTACCGCAATGGTCAATATGCGCATGGGAAATAACCAGGGCATTTATTTTACGGGGGTTATAATGAAAAGCGGTATTAAGTTCATAGAAATCGTGGCGCCGGCCCTGAAACAGCCCGGCGTCAAGCAGGATTTCCGATTTATCGCTTACCACAAGATGGCTTGAGCCGGTAACGGTCTTGGCTGCCCCGAGAAACTTAATCTTTACAGGCATATTATTCTTTCTTTAGCTTGATCACAACAAAGATGATCAAGACAAGGTAGATAAAACTAAAAATAAACGCCCCCTTATTCAACGATAAATAATCTACCAACGCCTGAGGATTCTTAAGTATACCTCGGCCTGCGCCGGCAAGTATATACTGCACCCAGAAGATACGCACAGGCGAACCCAGGACGACCGCGGCCATATATCTTTTAAAAGAAATATCCGTCATGCCGGCGGCAAGGTCCAAAAAACGGAACGGGATAAGCGGTACAGTACGAAATAAAAAGAGCCAGAGAAAACCGGTATTTCTTAATTTCCGATCGAGGCCGCCCTGGATATTTCCCAGATGATCTTCGACAAACTGCCTACCTAAAAAGCGGCTGAAAGAAAACAGGATAACCGCGTTTATCGCCTCGGCAATAAAAATAAACAGTGTGCTTACATACGCGCCGAACAAAAACGCGCAAACGATCCTGAAGATATCCTTGGAAAACCAGAAGAAAAAAGTAACGACGACATAAAGACAGACAAAAATTATCCC
>CAIRWO010000128.1 GCA_903882345.1 Candidatus Omnitrophota bacterium
GGGATCTTCACCTGGCTACCAGTTCGGTGATCTTGAATATGGGCAGGAATAACGCGATAACTATACCCCCGATAATCACCCCCAAAAATACGATCACTATCGGCTCGATCATGCTGGTCAGCCCCGCTACTGCCGCGTCTACCTGTTCATCATAAAAATCCGCGATTTTGGAAAGCATCTTTTCCAGCTGGCCGGTCTGCTCCCCCACCCCGATCATCCGGCAGACCATGGGAGGAAATACCGTGCTTTTCGACAGGGGCTTGGAAATCGTTTCGCCGTCGCGTACCGAATCGCGCGTGGCCAGCACAACCTGCTCAACCTCTTTATTACCGGCGGTCTTGGCAACGATCTCCAGGGCATTCAATGCCGCTACCCCGCTCTTTACTAAAGTCGCGAAAGTCCGGGCAAATTTAGCCAGCGCGACTTTCTTAAACAGTATGCCCACAACCGGAAGCCTTAATTTCTGGACATCAAAATTATAGCGGCCTTTTTCCGTGCTGATCTATCTTTTAAAAAGAGACCCCAGGATTACGGCTACACCCGCCACCAATAAGAAATATTTCCTCAATATGTCGCTGACCCCGATGAGTATGCGGGTGGGTAGAGGCAGCTGTCCGCCCAATGCCTCAAATATCCCTTTAAATGTGGGGACCACTTTAATCAAAAGCAGAGTCGTAATTAATATCGCCATTGTTACCACAACAATAGGATAAACCAGGCTGGAGCGTATTTTACGGGTAAGCGAGGCGGTTTTTTCCAAATAGCTCGCCAGCCGGTCAAGCACCTCGTTAAGCATACCACTGGCTTCGCCGGCGCGGGCCATATTGATATAAAGCTCGGAAAAAATAGCCGGATGCTTTGCCAGGGCATCGCAGAAGCTTACCCCTGCTTCAATGTCGTGCCGCACGTTACCGATTATTTTTCTAAAGCTCAGGTTCTCGATCTGCTCGCCCAGTATTGCCAGGGCCTGAACCAGGGGGATACCGGCATCGATCATTGTCGCCAATTGGCGGGAAAAAATCACTAAATCGTCTGATTTTATACGCTTGTCTTTGGCTCCGCTGATCCTGTGTTTAGCCGGCCGCAGCGAAATCACGAATAATTCTTTTCTGTGCAATGCCTCGGCTGCCTCTGTTTCTGACGCGGCATCGATAACCCCGGCCACAGCGCGGCCGTTATTGTCTTTCGCGTTATACTCAAAAACGCTCATTTTTCGACATATCCTCTCTTAAACTACAACTCAAGTGTTAACGCGCTTCCGGAAAATTATCCACGACCTTTAAAAACGCTTCCACAACCCGGGGATCAAATTGCGTGCCGCTGTTTTTCTTGATCTCCTCGATCGCCTTTTCTTTGGTAAACGGCTCTTTCCTGTAAGAACGCGCGGCGCGCATTGCCTCATAAGCATCTACGAGGTTAATTATCCGCGCCCCTAATAAGATATCTTCTCCTTTGATCCCCAAAGGATAGCCTGTGCCATCATAGCGCTCATGATGCTGTTTGACCAGATCGATCACCCCGCCTAAAAAGGTCAGCGGCTCAAGGATCTGCGCGCCTACTTCCGGATGGCGTTTGATCTGTATCCATTCA
>CAIRWO010000129.1 GCA_903882345.1 Candidatus Omnitrophota bacterium
AACACCCGCGCAATTGCGCTACGTAGCGCACACCAACGCAATACATATTAGCGTTGGGTAACTTTAAATATCTTTTGCCCCCTAGCGGGCTTTTTTAGTACGCGTTTTTTATGGTACAGGAAAGTATAAAACACTTTCCCATAACACTGCGAAAATCGCTTAAGAATTATCGCCGAAGGCGATTTTTCTTGATTACCGGATTTTTCCAAAACTCCCTAATCAGATAATAAGCCTTACGCGGTATGCGTTTATTTATTCCGTTCTCTAACTGCGGGCTTAACGCCACAAGACCAAACCATTCTTCGTTCATATTTTTATTATCCGGCGCCTGGATGTCAAAATAATAACTGCCGTTGGACCAGTTGGAACTTGTATCATGGACCTTCCAGCTTTCCGGGTCGGATTCATTATGCTTCCACCATTCATCGTTCCACTCAAAGATTACCCCACCCAGGCAATTACCTGCCCCCGCTTTATTATTGGCAAGGTTATTGTAAATCTGCCGCCACTGTGATTCCAGGAAAAACGCCTGCATATTTTGGTCTTCCTTTTTACGGTAGGCATCGTAGGCATCGGCGCCAAACTCGCTCAACAATACCGGTTTGTCAAACGTCGCCTTTAACGACTTGAACAGATTACCGAAAGTCTTACCGCGGTAAATTATGCAGGCAACCAGGTCTATATCCGGGCAGGCGCTAGCCGCGACATCCAAAGCAATCAGCTCGCCGTTACCCAGGGCAACCGGATGCTGGCCGTCAAGTTTATGTATCTCTTTGACAATGTCATTCACAAAAGCATAATAGACCTTTGCCCGCATTGCCTTCTGTTTGGTAAGGTTTGGTTCCTTATCTATCTCCTCGCATGGCCAGGCATTAATCTGGCCGGCAAAGGAATAATTATTTTCATTGCCCAAAATCCACAGCAATACCCCCGGCTCATCCTTATAAAGGTTGACCATTTCCCGTACTTCTTTTTTAACCCGCTCCTGAAATTTCTTATCCGCATAAAACGGGCAGGGATATTCCCAAAAGCCGAGCCACGTACCGAGGATCGTTCGGATACCGTAAAGATCATACAGATCCCGGATTACTTTTTTTACTGCTTCAGGGTTTGCGCCCGGCTGATATACCCGTATGGTATTAATGCCCATTTCCTTCATCAATTTTCCGTCTACAAGCCAGGGCTTGTTGGGGTCAGACCACCAGTCATGCTCGTGGTTTTTCCCGATAGGAATGGGATTATAGCATACGCCTTTTACGATAAACGGCTTTCTCCCCGCCATCAATTGGTAATGGCCGTTTTTTAATTTCTGGATATATACCGCGGGCTTAGGCTTTTGAGTACAGCCCAGAAAAAGGACACAAAGACACAAGGCCACCGGCATAACGCCGGCGACCTTGTGGCCTATATTTTTACCCTGCTTATTCGTATTTGATCTCATCCAGGTAGAAAGTCGCACCTTCGGGATTCACATCCAGGTTACTAGACCAGCAAAAACCGCCGATAATATAAGAAAGGTCTTTGCCTTTAAGATCAATGGTATATTGCGTCCATTCTTTGTTCAACACTACCGGACCAATGAGCGCAGTGTCGGAATCGGAAAATTCTCCAATAATGCCGCCCACCTTGAACTCTTCAATGCGCTCCCCGCCTTTTTCTCCGCGCGCCCAGAAGGTCAGCTTTGTTGCCTTGGAAAGATCATATCCTCTGTCAACACTACCCCAGGTGTTCGCCGGATTCTGCCAACAGACCCCTGCCCAGCGTGCCCCCTGAGTAGCCTTGCCGCTGTAGATAAACTTTATACAGCTGTCCCCTAAGTAAGGGTTGTCTTTCCAGGCCCCGTCATATTTTATGTCGCCGTAGTCACCCATATATCCGGAAGGGATAAAATGGTTGCCGGGTGAAGATCGGTCGGCATAGACATAAAACGGCATATCCTGCGCCTTTTTGTTCTCCGGCTTCATCGCCGGATCAGCCTCAAACTGGATGTCATCCAGATAGAAAGTAGCTCCGTTGGGATTCAAATCCGAGTTAGTTACCCAGCTAAAACCTCCGCTAATATAAGAGAGGTCTTTGCCGGCCAAATTAATCGTATACTGCTTCCAGGTATCAGTCAATTCAACCGGGCCCATCTCTACGTTTGCCGAATCCGGATAGATTCCGGCCATGCCGCCGACGACAAACTTCTGGATTATCTCCCCACCCTTTGCACCGCGCGCCCAGAAGGTGAGTTTGGTCATTCCGGTTAAATCAAAACCACCTTTCTTGGAGCCCCAGTTATTCGCCGGGTTCTGCCAATAGACCCCTGCCCATCCCTGTCCTTGAGATTTCTTGGCGCTATAACTAAACTGTATGCAGGTTGTAGCGGAATGCGGGTTATCCGCGGACTGGTCGTTTGTCTTGACATCACCGTAGTCACCCATGCATCCGGAAGGGATGTAGTGGTTATCGCGGTTATTCTTGTCGACATAAACCTTGAATTCTTTGGCTTTGCTGCCCGCTTCTTCCAGGGCAAAAGCCGGGGCTAAGAAACAAACCGTGATTAACCCCATAATTACTAGTTTTTTCATTTCTCTTACCTCCTTATTTTTATTTTATTTTTGATTCTTAAATTTTTAAGTTTTACTTTTTAACTTTCAGTTTTTTAGTTTACTGTTCCTCCTTTCACCTCCATCTCTATTTCCATAATTTCTTATACATATAATAAGACTTACGCAACTGGCGTAGGAACGGGCTTAGCTTTCCGTCTCCCTGCCCAGAGACTCCTAACCATTCCTCATGCATTGTGCCGTCGGGAAAAGGGCCGATCCAGGTACCTTTAGTATCGTGGATAGCCGGCTCATAACCCTTCCACCATTCATCCAGCCACTCATAAACGACGCCGCCTAAAGCCGTACCTGCGCCTTCGGCAAAGGCCATATTATTTTTGATATCCTCCCAGGAGCCGCGATGGTATTCTGCTTGCGCTGTCTCGCTTTCATCGACAGTTTTTCCATCACTATAAGCCGGCCCGCCAAACTCGGTAATAAAGGCCGGCCTATCTGCCTCCTCGGCTACCTGGCGCCATAAAGAGCCGAAGCCGTAATCTCCGCGATAGGCATTAGCGCCGAAAATATCTATGTCGGGGGCGAATTTGCCGAACTTATCTAAGTATAACACATCTCCGTTACAAATGCCAACCGGATGCTCGGGGTCAATTTCCTTGATCGCCCGCGCTACCTCATTGGTAAATTTAAAAAATGCATCAGGGTCTTTGTCAGCATTGCAGGCATAGCCATAAACATTCTCATTGCCCAAAAGCCAGAAAAGGATATAAGGCTCGTCCTTAAATTCCATGACCATTTTGGTGACCGACTCCATCATATTCCTCTTATGCTCCGGATTATTGTAATCTGTCCCCGGATTCCAGGCTGCCC
>CAIRWO010000130.1 GCA_903882345.1 Candidatus Omnitrophota bacterium
GTAGAGGTAGGAAAATGGTCTGGAGTTCATCCGAGCGAGAACACAGTCGACAGTATTGCCACAAAACTGGCAGAAGTAATAACTGGCGCTAATCCTGCGGCTAGCCAAATCAAACAAGTAGCCGATGAATTCTGCAGCTTAAACAATATTTCTAATCCCGACATCATTCATCCTGTAGTTTATAATGCCAGTGTCACCGGCTTGACACCGCAGATAATCAATAACTTAACCGGCGTGGTTCCTCCGGCAGCTACAGTAGTAGGACAGACAGCGGAAATAGCAAAAACGCAGATACCGGTGCATTATTTCTGGCAGTCCCCAGAATTCTGGATTGGCCTGGCTGCAGGCGTAATTTTAGGAACCATCATAACATTGGCAATTATAAGAATCGTAAAGTCAATCAGGGCGCGTTCGCAAAATAAGAAAGTACCCGATGTCACGCCGCCTGTCGTTCCTGCCAAAGCCGATGAGCCAGAACGGCATACTTCGTCTCAAGATGACGCCAGCCCCGCTGACTACAACCGCTGGATTTCAAGGCTTAAGCTAGGCGCTTCCGACATCATCCATATGAAGGGCCTTATGCGTAAGCTGGGTAAAGCAATCAGCTTAATCATCGGTAAAAACTTCCTGCCTTCAGCCTTGCTTACTCCGCAGCAAAGACAGGATCTCCTTGGAGCAGAGGATTATGGCGTAATATCAAAAGATAGTTCCAATGCCCTTGTTGCCAAAAAAGATGTGGTGGTAACCTTTAATCCCATGGACGGCGGCTTAGGTAGCAACGTTATACGTGAGTCTTATTTAGAAAAGACTTTAGGTAGGCCCAAGGATGACCCGAAAACCGGCCGCGCCAAAGTAGGCGCCAAGGCCACAGACCTTTATTTCATTAAAAGAAGATTTAAAGGCAAAGATGCAAATGGTAAAGCAAAGATTTTCAAAATCAGCCTTTCTATCGCCGAGCTAAAACTCTTGCGCGTAATTAACGATGCCCATAGCTTTTCCAAGACGTTCTTCCAGCCTTTAGTCAGTTCAGAATCCGCTCCTTCTTATATTAATCTTTTAAACAGCATTTATCTACCAGACAGAATTGATGAGACCATAGCCCAAAAGAGGACTTATAGGCAAATAATGGATGAGAAGGGCATTGAGTTTTATCCTCAAGCCGATGAGATGCTCTATCAGATGGACCTGCCCATCATAGATCTTGAAACAGGTAATCTTACGGATACAACTAATGTAGCAGATGCCTCTAAAGATAAGTACACCGCACCCGGAGGCCATGGCCAGTGGGGCGTGAGATTGCTCTATGAGGCTTTGGATTCCAAGCAGTCTTTTGGCGATGGCAAAGTCTACATCAGGGCGTTCTACAACGGTGACGGAGTAGCAAACTTTCCCGACGCCTCTATCTTAGGCTGGATGGCAAAAAATAAGGTTGCCATTGTTATGATCTCGACTACAAAAGCCGGCTTGGATAGGAAAGGCGGCCAGATTGGAATCCAAAGATTAGAAAACGGCGCTTTCAGGATCCAGATGCTTGAGCTTGCCCAGGCTAAAAAACCCGGTAAGGAGCACGAACAGCTATTCTATAGCATCGGCTTACCCGGCAAACAGAATGTCCCAGGCAAAGATATATTAGGCGACCCAAGCAAAGACTGTACCTATACTAACGAAGCAGGCGGACAATACTTTAATACCAATATCGCGCTTATCAATTACTCTGTCTTGGCTCCGATATTACAGAAATTATCTCAATTGACCAATGTTGAGTTTGAAGGAGAACTTTTATCCGGCCGAGAGCTTATTGAAAGGATTATCTCGCCGGATTTAATTGAAAATGTAAAAGATAAGAAAGACGGTAAGAAATACACCCAGCTTGAAGGCGCCATCGGTTCTTGCCTGTTAAACCTAAATGCCTTCTTTAGTGCTACCCAAGATACAAGAGTAAAGGCCATCTTGGAAGAAACTCTTGGTTCATCAGACAAGAAACTCCTAAGGATAGTTAATGTTGACATAACAAAAAGAACACGCTTTTTCACTCCAGTCAAGAACGCCTTTGATTACTGGCTCCAGGCTTATTCAGATTACTATAAAATCTATTCCAGGAGATGGACCCTTATTGATAGGCGCAAAGGCCAGGTTCCTCCCCTTGTTGAACTAAACTCTTATAAAAGAGATAGCTCTAACCAGTTTATCCTGGATAAAGATAAACAGAAAGTATCCGATAAGTTCTATGATGACGTCCAGAATATAATTAATTCTTTTGGCCGGGCTTCAACCAAAAAACTAAATTCTCTCACCATTACCGGAAGGGCATCCTTAAGAGATGCTATCCTGAAAGGTAATGTTAGCATCACCAGCGACTACCAGTATCCAGGTATATTCGATCTTAATTCAAAACTGGTACGCAGAGCTCTCAAGCAAGAAGGGATACAGCCTCTTATCCTTGAGGATATCGCTATCTATATCTCCAGGGAAGGGATGATAAGCGTAGCCATGCTTAAGACGCTTCCCCCTGCTACTATCGACATTAGTTTTGGCACTTCCGGTTGGCGCGGTAAACTGGGCAAGGACTTTGTAATCGAGAACATCCGCCGGGTTGTGCAGGGCCTTGCCGAATACCATAACGCCAATGTAGGCAAAGGCACCATCCTTATCGGCTTTGACCCCAGGAAGGACAATCCTGTTTTTGCCAAGGAAGCAGCCTCAATACTTGTGGCAAATAACATTAAAGTAAGGATCATTATTATTGAACCTACGCCCACGCCGGTCTTAGCATATCTGGCAAACTCTGATGCAGAGATTACGGGCGTGATAAATTTTACCGCAAGCCACAACCCGGCAATAGACGATGGCCTGAAATACTCGCCTTATCATGGCGGCGCTGCGCCAAAAGAGACCACGGATAAGATCCAACAGCTTGCAAATACTGCCCAAACCTACAAATTCCTGCCCTACGAAACTGCCTTAGGTAAAGGCCTTATTAAAGAACTGCCTTTGGAAGAAGCAATCAGCCGTTACGTCTCAGGTTATCTTATTCCGCAGCTAAGGTCTATCGGAGCCTGGGATGATATTGTCAGCTATATCAAGGACCATCCGGAATTTAAGGTAGTAGCCGATGCTATGCAGGGCACAGCCGCAGCCTATCTGAAGGTAATATATACCGAATTAGCCAAAGATGCCGGCCGCATCTTCTATGAAATAATCCATGACAATAACCGTGATCCAAATTTTAGCGAGGTTAACGGAGAGCCTAATCCCACTAAGGAAAAACCCACTGAGCTCTTGAGGGGTAAGGTTGCCAAAGATGCTACCACTTTTGGTCTTGGCGTTGACGGCGACGCAGATAGATTCGGCGTGATTGATTTTGGCGGGATACAGTTTGGCGCCGATGAGATAATCGCTATGCTTGCCTACTTCTTAAATAAAGAACTCGGCCTTACCGGGACAGTGGGTAAGACAGTGGCAACAAGTAATTTCGTCAATGCCGTGGCAGAGCACCTTGGGCTTAAATTGGATGAAAAACCCGTAGGGTTTAAGTGGTTCGTGGATGCGGCAGTCAACCAGCACGTGCAATACCTGGTAGCCGGAGAAGAGAGCGCTCACGTTGCTGTCGGCCTATTCCTTAACTCTTGGGACGACGGCCTGGTGATTGATATGATGATGCTTTGGATTATTGCCTGTACTAAAAAGAGCCTCCTTGATTACAAGCAATATATCGAAAAAGAAATCGGCAGGAAATACTACAAGAAGAATGCCGAGAGAAGAGGAGAAGACGACAGTATCAAAGACGGCGTCAAAAAGATTATCGCCGACACGGCAAAAGAACTATCCGAAGGCATAGACAAGTTCCAGACCGGTGTTGTCAAAGCTACACAGGCTTTATGGGAAGATAAAATCATTGACCTGATTGTTACCCTTGACGGCGTCAAGATAGTATTCTCTAAAGGCGACTGGTTTATGGTTAGGCCGTCAGGAACAGAATGGCTGGTCAAGGCCTATGCAGAAGTTACGGATACCAGCCGCTGGTTAGGATTAGTCAAGGTTGCTTATAAACTATTGGACTTTGAAATGGATAAAAATCTTACTCCTCCGGAGGAGAAGGTAAGGCCGGCCTTAACTTCTGTAACTTCTCAACCTAAAGGCAACATTTTAGTTACCGGCGGAGCAGGCTACATCGGCAGCCATACGGTGCGCGAATTGCTCAGGCAGGGGTATGACGTAGTTATATTAGATAGCCTTGTTAAAGGCAGGAAGTTCACTGTTGAGCGCAATCAGGAATTTGCTGCAAAGCTTGGTAGGAAGTTGATTTTTGAGCAAGGTGATTTGGCGAATAAAGAATTTCTGAAAGGGGTATTCAGCCGCAATCAGGTTGATCGCGTGATTCATTTTGCGGCTTTCATAGAAGTAGGTGAATCTGCCGATTATCCGGCGCTTTATTATTACAATAATATTATCAATACCATGCATCTTCTGGATGCAATGGCAGAAGCAAAAGTAAAAAGGATTATTTTTTCTTCTTCCGCCGCCACCTATGGCCAGCCGGAAGCGGAAATTATCACCGAAGATACACCAACCAACCCTATTAACCCCTACGGGTTTACCAAGCTGATGATGGAAAAGATGATCCGGCATTATCAGGACAAATTCGGAATGGAATGGGTAGCCTTGCGTTATTTCAATGCCTGTGATGCATCTTCCGACGGTCAGTTGGGAGAAAGCCATTCTCCGGAATCGCATCTCATCCCGAGAGTTATCGAGAGAATAAGTGCCGATAAGCAACCGCAGATATTCGGCACAAATTACAAGACTCGTGATAATACCTGCCTGAGGGATTATATCAGCGTGGAAGATTTGGCAAGGGCACACGTGAAAGCCCTCGAGGCGCAGGTAAAAGCTGTTAACCGTCCTTATAATCTGGGAAGTGGAAATGGCTTTACGGTCAGAGAAATCGTGAATATGGTTATAGAGGTTATGGGTAAAAATATGAGCATCGAGGAATTAGCGCGCAGGCCGGGAGACCCGGATGCGTTGCTGGCTTCTGCA
>CAIRWO010000131.1 GCA_903882345.1 Candidatus Omnitrophota bacterium
GAAATTACCGATACGCCGATTGCTATTTTGACTAATTCATCCCATATTAGCGACCCGCAAGTGCGCAAGGCAATAACCGGCGCCAGCCTGATCGTGCCTTCCCTTGACGCCGTGACCCAGGATATTTTTGAGAAAATCGATCAGCCGGAAGAAGGCGTAAAGATTTCCGATATTATTGACGGCTTGGTTGCCTTGAGGAATGAATTTTCTGGCCAGATCTGGCTTGAGGTTATGCTGATCAAGGGCATAAACGACAGCCTGGAGCACATCAGGAAATTAAAAGAGGTAATTGAACGCATAAATCCTGACAGGATCCAGCTTAATTCTCCCGTGCGTAAGACCCTGCAGCAGGATGTTTGCGCAGTCGATGAGGCGACGCTTAAAGAAATCAGGCAGATCTTGGGGGGACAAGGTAGAGACATTCTGATTTTGCGCTCGTAGCTCAATGGATAGAGCGCTAGCCTTCGGAGCTAGGCGTTGCGAGTTCGACTCTCGCCGAGCGCGTTTTAACAAATAGCTTATTGCAAATCACTAGTTTTTTTGTTAAAATACATAATCAAATTTCGGGCCGCTAGCTCAAGCGCCACAATACTTGGCGCATTTCGCTACGCGGTAAGGTACAAAACGTGTAATTTCGGGCCGCTAGCTCAATTGGTGGAGCAGGACCCTCTTAAGGTCAAGGTTCTTGGTTCGATTCCAAGGCGGCTCAAAATTTCTTTGCAGTAGTCATTTTCATAAGGCCTCATTATGAAGAATTACGAGGTCATTGAGCACACCGCCGATATCGGCATCAGGGTCAAGACAGGAGAGTTAAACCTGCTTTTCAAAGAGGCAGCCCTGGCAATGTTCGATATCATTGCCGAAGCGCAAACCCCAAAATCAACCACCCAGAGGCAAATCAATCTCAAACAAGAAGCGGGAAATTTAGAAGAGTTGCTTGTGTTCTGGCTCAATGAATTATTGTCTCTTTCCGCCACTAAGGAGCTGATATTTTTCGATTTTAAGATAAACC
The DNA here is from genome assembly GCA_903882345.1 of Candidatus Omnitrophota bacterium. Taxonomy (GTDB): domain Bacteria; phylum Omnitrophota; class Gorgyraeia; order Gygaellales; family Profunditerraquicolaceae; genus CAIRWO01. Next base: position 1,013 of record CAIRWO010000131.1, read on the forward strand.
GGCTGGAGAATAATTTATTAGAGGCAACTGCTTTTGGCCGGGACGTTAAAGACTATCGCGTAAACGTGGAAATCAAGGCCGCAACTTATCATGGCTTAAAAGTATGGCAGGATGGGTCGATCTGGAAGGCAGAGGTTATATTTGATGTTTAATCCGTTAGAGAAAATTGATGAATATCATTGGCGGATCCCCAGGTCGTATAAGCCGGGGATGAAGGTTGAGGGGCTGATCTATGCCGATGAGAAGCTTTTGAAAGACATTTATCGCGATAAGGCGCTGGAGCAGGTGGCGAACGTCGCGTTTTTGCCGGGGATTGTAAATTATTCGCTGGCAATGCCGGATATCCACTGGGGCTACGGTATGCCCATTGGCGGAGTAGCTGCTACTGATATTGATAAGGGAGGTGTTGTTGGTGCTGGGCTTGTCGGTTATGACATAAATTGCGGCGTCCGGCTGTTAAAGACAAATTTTCAGTATGACGATATAAAAGATAAGATCAGGGATCTGGTTTATGCCTTATTTTCCGACGTGCCTTCGGGCGTAGGCTCAAAAGGCGATATCCGGGTAAGCGCTAAAGAAGAGAAGGAACTTTTGCTTAAAGGCGCCAGCTGGGCAGTAGAAAAAGGTTTTGGCTGTCAGGATGACCTTGAATGCACAGAAGAGAACGGCGCGATTGCCGGAGCTGACCCTGACGCGGTATCAGACAGGGCGTATGAAAGAGGCAAGGCGCAATCCGGCACGCTCGGTTCAGGCAACCACTTTCTGGAAATCCAGGTGATTGACCAGCTTTATGACCGCGATATCTGCGACAGGCTCGAGTTAGATCTTGGCCAGGTGATGGTGATGATCCATTCCGGCTCGCGCGGCTTTGGCTATCAGATCTGTGAAGATTATTCAAGGGGGATGATTGCCTGCCTGCAGAAATATCATATCAATGTTCCTGACCGCCAACTTGCCTGCGCGCCGGTTAATTCTGATGAAGGAAAACAATACTTGGGCGCGATGCGCTGCGCGGCAAATTATGCCTGGGTAAACCGGCAGTGCCTGATGCATCTTAGCCGTAAAAGCTTTGAACGGATATTCAGTATGTCTTGGCAGAAAATGGGGATGGCACTGATCTATGACGTTGCCCACAATATCGCCAAGATAGAAAAATACACAATCGACGGCAAAGAGAAGTTATTATGCGTGCACAGAAAAGGCGCGACCCGCGCCTTTGGCCCGGGTAACCCGGCGCTGCCTGAAAGGTACAGGGATATCGGGCAACCGGTAATTATCCCAGGGGACATGGGGAGGAATTCGTATTTACTGGTTGGCACAAAGAAGGCAGAGGAAGATACGTTCGGCTCCACATGTCATGGAGCAGGCCGCGTCAAATCACGCACTGCCTCGATGAAGTCAACAAATTTGAATACGCTATTGAAAGAATTGGAGTCTAAGGGTATAATAGTCAAAGCTTCAGGCCGGGATACGATCGTAGAAGAAGCGCCGCAGGCCTATAAAGACGTTAACGACGTAGTAAACGTGGTACATAACGCGGGAATTTCTAAACGTGTCTGCCGGATGCGGCCGGTAGGAGTGATCAAAGGCTAAAGGATAACTATGCTGGATATAAGGTTTATCAGAGAGAATATTGAGCTAGTGAGGAAGTCGCTGGAAGAGCGTAACTTAAAGCTGGACTTGGATGCTTTTATAAAACTTGATGATGCAAGGCGAAAGGCAACGGCTGAACTTGAAGAATTAAGGGCGCAGAAAAATAAGGCTAACGATGAAATCGGCGCTTTGCTCAAAGAAAAGAAGGACGCCAAGCTAAAGATTTCTTCAATGAAGGCGATTGCCGAAAAGATCGACAGTCTGGAAGACGAGGTAAGGCAGCTGCAAGACGAGCAGGATAAGATTATCCTGACCATGCCCAATATTCCGCATGCTTCGCTTCCCCGCGGTGATGCCTCCAATAATAAAATCGTGCGTTCCTGGGGCGAGCAGAAAAAATTTGATTTTAAGCCGCTTACGCATATTGATTTGAGCACTAAGCTTGATATTATCGATTTTAACCGCGCCACAAAGCTTACAGGTTCTAATTTTATCCTTTATAAAGGCCTGGGCGCGCGGCTTGAGCGGGCGTTGATCAACTTTATGCTCGATCTACATACCAAAAAACACGGATATACGGAAATCTTCCCGCCGTTTCTCGTCAACCGCGCGTCAATGACCGGCACAGGCCAGCTGCCTAAAATGGAAGAGGATATGTACCGGATCAAAGACGAAGACTTGTTTCTTATCCCCACGGCAGAGGTTCCGGTAACGAATATTTTCCGCGATGAAATATTAAATGACGATAACTTGCCGGTTTATTACGCGGCTTATTCTGCCTGTTTCCGCAAGGAGGCAGGTTCCTACGGTAAAGATACCAAGGGCCTTGTGCGCGTGCATCAGTTTGACAAGGTGGAAATGGTAAAATTCGTCCGGCCGGAAACCTCTTACGATGAGCTGGAAAAATTAGTGCATGATGCCGAAGAGGTGCTGCAGCTTTTAGGCCTGACTTACCGGGTGGTGATGTTGTCTACACAGGATTTGAGCTTTGCCGCAAGCAAATGCTATGACCTGGAAGCCTTTGCTCCGGGAATGGATAAATGGCTGGAGGTTTCCAGCTGCTCGAATTTTGAGGATTTTCAGGCGCGGCGGGCAAACATAAGATTCAGAAGGAAAGATACCAAGAAAGTGGAATTTGTGCATACGCTAAACGGCTCGGGAGTTGCCCTTGCGCGCACGGTAGTGGCGATAATGGAAAATTACCAGCAAGAGGACGGCTCAATCATCATCCCTGAAGCATTAAGGCCATATATTGATGGAAGAGAAAGAATCTCCTAAATTAGGAAGCGGCGTAGTTAGCAACGTAAAGTCTAAATTTTCAGGATTCCTGCATTGGCTTTTTGGATTTACAAAATTCATGCTGGGGGTCCTGCTGCTCCCATTTGTCTATTCGGTCTCCGTTTCCTTCATTAAGGAGATCAGCCTCGTCGGCCCTGCGGCAGAAACTTATTTCTGGTCGGGCATCATCAGCTTGCTCGTAATATATTTATTTATCTGGGAACCGGCGGCAGTTTATACGTGGGGGTATAAGATACTGGAATGGGTTTTTAGTTTCTTTAAGCCGCTGGTAAAAGTAGCCCCTTATCTTTTGCCGATCTATACGATCGTCCTGGCTGTCCTGTATCTTATCATTGCTTCCGTAGCCAAATCC
>CAIRWO010000132.1 GCA_903882345.1 Candidatus Omnitrophota bacterium
ATATCGCTGAATAGATAAGGGTCGTGCAGATCGCTTAATTTTATATTGATAAATTTTTCCGCTTCGGAAATGATAGTGATGCCGCGGTTTAAAAGCAGCTGCGCTAAAATCCTGGAGATCCCCAGTTCTTTAGAAAAAATTTCCTGCTGGTGAGCATTCGGTGTGGGAAAGTTCAGTTTTTTTGCAGAACGCATACTACATTTTTTCCGGCCTTGATACTCCAAGAAGTTTAAGGCCTGTTGCGATAACGGTCTGGGTAGCCGAAAGTAGGGCTAAACGCGCCGCGGTCAATTTTTTATCTTCACCCAAGACGCGGTGCAGATCATAAAACTTATGAAAATCTTCTGCCAGGGCCTGCAGGTAAACCGTGACCATATACGGATCCTGGGTGTTGAGGCAGATATTGAGCATATCAGGGAACTGGCAGAGCTTCTTAATTAATTCTATTTCCTCTTTTTCTTTAAGCAGGCTTAATTCCGGTTTACCGCTAACAGCATTTTCTTTTGCCTCGCGCAGGATACTGGAGATCCGCGCGTAGGCATATTGGATATAATAAACCGGGTTTTCCGAAGACTGTTTTTTTGCCACATCAAGGTCAAAATCAAGATGGCTGGAAGTCCGGCGCATAATGAAGAAATAGCGCGCTGCATCGCGGCCGACTTCTTCCAATACTTCTCTTAATGTTATATACTGGCCGCGGCGCGTGGACATCTGCACAGGTTTACCTTCCCGGAAGATCGTTGCCAGCTGCACGATGATGATCGACAATGATCCCGCCGGCTTACCAAACGCTGCCACTGATGCCTTGAGCCTGTTGATATAGCCGTGGTGATCCGGCCCCCAAAGGTTTATCAACCATGCAAAACCTCGGCGATATTTTTCCTGATGATAGGCAATGTCGGGTGTTAAATAAGTATAACTCTTATCGCTTTTTATCACTACCCTGTCTTTGTCATCTCCCAGGGCCGTAGATTTAAACCAGACAGCCCCATCCTCTTCATAAATGTAACCCCTCTTTTTTAATTCCTCAAGCGTGCGCTCAACCTCACCACTTTTACCCAATGCCTTCTGGCTGAACCAGGTATCGAATTTAACGCCGAAATCATCCAGTTCTTTTCTTATGATCTCAAGAATATAATTTGCCGCGTATTCCGAAAAATCTTTGACCTCGATTTTTTTATCGATGATCTCCCTGGCGATATCATAAATATAATCTCCCTGATAATGGTCTTCGGGAAATTCTATTCTTTCCCCTTTTAACTCCTTCAGCCGCAGCTGGACAGAACGGCCAAGGATATTTATCTGGTTGCCTTCATCATTAAGGTAATATTCCCTCGCGGCGCTATAGCCGAGAAAATTGAAAATTTCAGCCAAGGCATCGCCGACTGCCGCCTGGCGCGCGTGGGCAACCGACAAAGGGCCGGTAGGATTGGCGCTGACGAATTCGATCAATACCTTCTTGCCTTTGCCAAAATCAACCTTTAAGGCGTTGTTTCCTTTAGAGATTATTTCTTCCAGCTCGTGGTAAAAAAAGCTGTCATTGAAATAAAAATTGATAAAACCGGCGCCCTCGACTTTTATTTCCTTAATGTAATCCTTTAAAGGGCTCTTGGGAAGATGCTGTTTAATGGAGTCTATGAGGCTGGAGGCGATTTCCCGCGGCGGCTTCTTTAATTGCCTGCTCAGCTGCATCGCGACATTCGTCGTAAAGTCGCCGAAACGGCTATCCTGCGGGATATCCAGGTAGACCTGTATTTTATCCGGCAGTAAATTTAATTCCTGCAGGCAATCCTGAATAATAACCTGTAAATAATTCTCAGTATTGATCATTTTTATCAGATTAAAAGCCGGTAAGTAATAACCCCCGCCATCCCCTTTGCGGGATAAACGGCGGGGGATAAGATGCTGTTTTTAGATGGGCTATTTGCCTTAGCTTCTGGGGATCCTTACCCTTTTGGCATCCGACCACAGCCGTTCCAGGGCATAAAATTCTCTCACCGGATTGTAAAAAATGTGGACAACTACGCTTGAATAATCAAGCGCCAGCCACCCGGATTCATCATTATAGGAAACCCGGGAAAGGGATTTTATCCCTTCCCTAGCTAAGTCGTCTTCTATGGCCTGTGTTATTGCTCCTACCTGCCTGTTGGAAGTTCCACCGGCAATAACAAAGTAATCACAGAAGCTGCAAACAGAACGCATATCAAGGATATGCAGCTTTTGGGCTTTTTTTGATTTCGCAACAGCGGCAATGCGCAGTGCTAATTTTTTCGCTTCTATGTTACCTACCTCCTTAAAGAGGTTATTTTTTCCCTAAGATCCTGTACATTCCGGTGCCGCACTCAGGGCATTTTCCCTTTGCTGCCGAGCGGCCGTTCTTCATGGTAACCCTTTGCTCATCCTTCATCTCTTTACTGGCCTTACATTTTACGCAATATCCCTTTTCTGCCATTTCTACTCCTCCTTTGATAAGCACATAACTTATGCTAAATTAGAAAACCGGATGCTAAAACATAAGTTGGTTGTGCATTTATGTTATGTAAATATATCACAGGTTAGCCAGCCTGTCAATATCCGTATCTCTATTTGCGGCTATTATGCGCTACCTTCTTCTCTTCTATTTCTCCGACAATCTCTTCGATCAGGTCTTCCAGCGTCAAAAGGCCCAGGGTCTTATTGTGTTCATCAACGACAATCGCGATCTGGATCTTATCTTTCTGGAACGTCTGCAGCAGCTCGTTTACCCGTAAGCCGCCGCGCACAAAATACGGCTTGTGCAGCAGGTCCTGCAATAAAAATAACCCCTTGTCCCTCAAAATATAAAGCAAGTCATGGGCATAGACCACGCCGACAATATTGCTTATCGAATATTCGTAGACCGGCAGCCGCGCATGCCCTTCTTCGACAAAGATATTAAGCAACTGCTCGGAAGTCGTATTTATATCCACGGCAACAATTTTTTCTTTGGGGACCATCACGTCTTTGACTTTTATATCGCCGAATTCAAAGATCCGGTGCAGCATCTTGCGTTCTTCATCGCTTAAAACGCCTTCTTCTTTTCCCACCTCAATCATCAGCCGTAATTCTTCTTCAGTTATCAAGGGTGACCTTTTTGTCGCGCCGATCCCGAATATCTTCAGGATGGAATTGCTGATCGCGGAAAATAAGCGGATTACCGGATGAAACACCCTAATGACCACCTCCCAAATCGGGGCAACAAAAAGGGCGATTTTTTCCGTGTGTTTGATGGCAAGGATCTTCGGCGTGATTTCACACAGGGTAACAATAAAAAAACCGGAAACAAACGTAGCTATGATTACTCCCCACTGGAAACCGAATGACTCGACAGCTATCGCGGTAAATATGGCGGACATCGCAATATTTATAAAATTATTTACCACCAGGATCGCGGTAATAAAACTGTCGAGCTTGGCATTCAGCCGTTCGATATTTTCCGCCCGCTTGATCCCTTTGGAAACCATATGGCGCAGCCGTATTTTAGACAAGCCGATGATCGCCGTTTCCGATGCGGAAATAAAAAAAGAAATGAACGCCAGAACCGCGGTCAATATTATTATCGTAGGCAAAGAAAGCATATTATCCTAACTTAAGGTTATTGGTTATCTTTTGTGCGTCGTTTTTAAGCGGGCCGATCATTGCCAGGTTAGCTTTATTTTCTTTAAATATAATCCC
>CAIRWO010000133.1 GCA_903882345.1 Candidatus Omnitrophota bacterium
GCCTGGTAAAAAAAGGGGTTAAGCTATCAAAAGTCAAGGCGCTGGGCATACCGTTTGACCATAAATTTAACCAGCCGTTAAACCGGGAAAGGCTGTTGCAGCAATTAGGGTTAAAATCCGGGCTGCCGACAATCCTGATCATGGGAGGTGGACAGGGGCTGGGGCCGATAAAAACAATTGTAAAATCACTGGAAAAAGTAAAGCCGGAATTCCAGGCGATCGTAGTCACCGGGACAAATAAAAGACTCTATAAGTCTTTGAAGCGGAAAACAAAAAAAATTAAAAAGAAGGTTTTGGTATTCGGCTATACCGATAAGGTAAACGAATTTATGGCTGTTTCCGACCTTGTTGTAACCAAGCCCGGCGGGATAACGACGGCGGAAGCACTAAGCAAGAAACTGCCGATGATCATCGTTAAGCCCATACCGGGGCAGGAAGCCAACAACACCGCTTTTCTTCTTGAGCAGCAGGCAGCAATAAGGACGGATGACGCTGAGAATATAAACTTGATCTTCGACGATTTACTCATGAACCGTAATAAATTAACCAAGCTCTCTGAGGCCGCCGGCCGGATCAGTAAACCAAACGCAAGCTTTGATATTGCCAAATTGCTCCTTAGCCTGAATAATGTTTAATTACATACTTTACTGTATCGGCAGGTTTATGGCCCTATCGTTACCTTTGAAGGCAGCTTATGGTCTGGCAGTATTTTTTTCTGATGTGCATTATTTATTTGCCTTTGGCGACCGTAGCGCAGTAAAAGCCAACCTGGCGGCGATCTTTCCCAATAAGGGCCGCGTTGAACTAAACCGTATTCGCCGGCGGATGTCCCGTAATTTTGCCAAGTACCTGGTAGATTTTTTCCGGTTTTCCAAAATAGACAAAGAATATATCGGCAAAAACATTAAAATTGAAAACATCCATTATTTTGATGAAGCGCTCGCCAAAGGCAAGGGCGTAATTGTCCTTACCGCCCACTTGGGCAATTGGGAATTGGGCGGGGTAGTAATCGCGCTCTCCGGTTACCCCTTTTGGGTAGTCGCCCTGCCGCATAAAGATAAGGATGTAGATAATTTTTTTAATCGTCAGCGGCAGAGTAAGGGCATATCGGTTATCCCTTTTGGTAAGGCAGCAAGGCAGTGCCTCAACCTTTTAAGAGAAAACAAAATGGTCGCGCTTGTCGGCGATAGGGATTTCAGCGAGAAGGGCATAGTGGTAGATTTTTTCGGCAGAAAGAGTTTTTTTCCTTTGGGGCCGGCGGCGTTTTCCATGAAGACCGGCAGCATGATTGTGCCGGGATTTATGTTTAGGAATCCCGATGATACGTTTACCCTCAGGATAGAAAAGCCGATCGAGTTTACGGCACTGGAAGGGGAAAAGACGCCGCAGGAAAAAAAGCAGAGGCTGCTTGAGATCATTGATTCTTATAAATCGACCATTGAAGATTACATAAAAAAATACCCTGATCAGTGGTATATGTTCAGGAGATTCTGGATAACATGAAGATCTGCGTTATTATACCTGTTTACAATGAATCAAGAACAATCGGCAGCCTCGTGGCAGAGATAAAGGAAGAGGGACTGGATGTTTTGGTTATTGATGATGGTTCCCTTGATAATACGGCGCAGGTTGCCAAGGCGCGCGGCGCGCACGTCATAAAGAACGAAGCCAATAAGGGGAAAGGTATTTCGCTGGCGCGGGGCTTCGATCATGCGCTATCCCATAATTTCGACGCGGTAATTACAATGGATGGAGACGGCCAGCATCTGGCTTCAGATATAGCGAAATTCATACACCGGGCAGCGGCCTCTGATAATGGCATCTTTATCGGTAACAGGATGATTAAGGTAAAAAATATGCCGTGGCTGCGGCTTTTGACCAATAAGTTCATGTCTTGGCTTATATCGATCATCGCGCGGCAGGATATACCCGATAGTCAGTGCGGATTCCGGCTTATAAAGAAGCAGATTCTGGAAAAGATCCACCTTAAGACGAGTAAATTTGAGGCAGAGTCGGAAATCCTGCTTCAGGCTTCGCGTTTGGGGTTTAAGATTGAATCCGTGAGTGTGAGTACCGTTTACAAAGGCGAAAAAAGTAAAATTAATCCCGTTACTGATACCATCAGGTTCGCAAGTTTTATCCTGAGAGAATTAACCAGGTAATGGTCTCAACCACTGAGCCATCAATAAATAATGAGAAAAAAGGTCATTATTTTAGGCGCGGGCCTTGCCGGCTTAAGCGCGGCATGGCATCTTCAGCGCAGAAATGTCGATTGCCTCGTTTTTGAGAAAGAACCTGAGGTCGGCGGCCTATGCCGCTCAAAAACAAAAAATGGTTTTACTTTTGATTATGACGGCCACCTGCTGCATTTTAAACATCACTACGCCCTTGAGCTGGTAAAAGATCTGCTTAAGGATAATTTGGCCGAACATAAGAGAAGCGCCTGGATCTATTCCTACGGACGGTTTACCCGCTACCCATTTCAGGCCAACCTTTACGGCCTGCCGCCTGAAATCGTAAAAGAATGCCTTTCCGGTTTTGCCCAATTGAAAAATAATGGATATGCAGAAAGAAACGGGAATTTCCTGCACTGGATCCAAGCTGCCTTTGGCAAAGGGATAGCCAGGTATTTCATGGTCCCTTACAACAAGAAATTTTGGACGGTTAGCCCTAAGGAATTGACTTGCGATTGGCTGGATGGCATTATTCCGGTACCGACCCTAAACCAGATCATCGAAGGTACGATTGAAGAAAGCAAGCGGCAGTTTGGCTATAATGCGCGCTTCTGGTATCCGAAAAAAGGAGGCATTAACCAGTTACCCCAGGCATTGGCAGGCCAGATCAAGAACGTCTATACCAATAGAAGCGTCGAAGAGATAGACCTCTCCAGGAAAGAAATAAAACTTTCTTCCGGGGAAAAGGAAAAATTTGATTATCTTGTTTCTACGATCCCTTTGCCGGAATTTCCCGATCTTATCGAGGGGTTGCCAAGCCATATATCTTCTGAGTTTAAAAACCTGCGTTGGAATTCTATTTTTAATCTGAATATTGGAGCAGAAATGGAAAATGACACAGGTTGGCACTGGATATATTTTCCCCAGAGAGAACCCTGTTTTTTTAGGGTGGGGTTCCCGCGTAATTTCTCAACTGATCTTGTGCCAACCGGAAAAAAATCATTGTATGTTGAGGTTTCTTATTCCAGGCGCAGGCCGATTAATAAAAAAGAAATTACTGCGGACATCATGCGTGATTTAAAGAAGATCCGCATCCTTTCCGACGGCGAGACGGTATGTGAACAGGATATAAATGACATACGTTACGGTTATCCGATATATGATTGTAACTATCGCAGCGTCCGGCAGAAGATCATTAATTTTTTGCTCATGCATAACATTGTTTCTTGCGGCCGTTATGGCGGTTGGCGGTATATGTCCATGGAAGACGTTATACTTGAAGGGAAAGAGATAGCGGAGAAATTCGCTCCTTAATGAAGAAAATTTCGATAATTATAACCACGCATAATTCCGCCCGGCACATTGGGCCCTGCCTTGATTCTATCTTTAGCCAGAGCTTCAAAGACCATGAAATTATCGTGATTGATAATGCCTCCGAGGACACGACAAGGGAAATCGCCAGGAACAAATACCCGGGTATAATATTGATAGAAAATAATATGAACTATGGGATAAGTAAGGCCTGGAATCAGGGGATCGCGCGTGCTCAGGGCAATTACATCTGCTGTATCAATGATGACGTGAGGCTGGAGAGCGATTTTTTGGCCAATATCTATAGGGCCATCGAGGGTGACGCTAGCGTCGGAGCGGTCCAGCCAAAAGTTTTACAGCCGGACGGCAGGCACATGGATACTGCGGGGATAACCCTGTCTTTCTTGAGGAGATTCTATGATATCGGCAGCGGCCAAGAGAACGGCAACGGATATGATATTAAAAAATACATTTTCGGCGCCTGCGATGCCGCGGTTATCTATCGCAGGAAGGCCCTTGCTGCTGTAAGGCAGGCAGGGGAATACTTCGATGAAGATTTTTTTTGCCTTGTCGAAGATGTTGACTTAAGCTGGCGTATGCAGAAGGCCGGCTGGAAGGCGCTCTATTGCCCCGATGCAATATGCACGCACTATCGCGGATTATCGAGGAAAAGAAATGCATTTACGCAATACCTGAATATGCGCAACAGGTATCTGATGATCCTCAAGAATGAATCGGCGCTAGGGTTCCTTAGGTTCCTTTTTGTTTTCCTCGCTTATGATATTTGGCGCATGCTGTATATGGCCGCCGTCCATCCGCGGTATTGCTTGAAGGCGCTCGTTGATACGCTAAGGCTTTCACCGCGGATGGCAGAGAAGAGATGGACTATTCGGGCTTAAAAAAGCAGATGGTTGATGAACAGATCGCCGGCCGCGGCATAAAAGACCGGCGTGTCCTGGCGGCATTTTATAAAGTGCCCCGCCATAAGTTTGTTCCGCCGGATAAGATTGACAGCGCCTATGGCGATTTTCCCGTTCCCATAGGAGCTGGCCAGACAATTTCCCAGCCGTATATTGTCGCTCTTATGACCGAATTGCTTGACCTGAAAGGCAGCGAAAAAGTGCTGGAAATCGGCGCAGGCTCCGGTTATCAGGCAGCCATACTTGCCGGATTGGCAAGAGAAGTTTATACCATAGAACGGGTCCCCGCTTTGGCAATTAAAACCGGCGGAATATTTAAAGAATTAGGGTATAATAATATCAAGCTAAAGACCGGCGACGGGACTCTGGGCTGGCCCGAAGAAGCGCCTTTTGACCGGGTGATCATTACTGCCGCCAGTCCCGTAGTACCGCAGCCTCTGGGTGAGCAGCTGAAAGAAAACGGCAAGCTTGTCTTGCCGTTAGGCGAAAGCTTTAGCCAGATCCTGACGCTTGTAGAAAAAGAGAGCGGGGAACTTCACTATAAAGATATTTGTGGTTGCGTGTTTGTCCCTTTGGTGGGAAAATACGGGTTAAGAGAAGAATAAAATAAAGGGAGGCCTGAGTTGATACAAGTTTATACCGGAAACGGCAAAGGTAAGACTACCGCGGCCCTGGGCTTAGCGCTGAGGGCATCGGGCGCCGGCCTAAAGGTTTATATCGGGCAGTTCGTTAAACGCGGCTGCTACAGTGAAATAAAGGCGCTTAAGAAATTGAACAATATCAAGGTAGAGCAGTTCGGCATGGGTTGTTTTATCAGAAGATTGCCCACGCAAAAAGATTTGCTCTTGGCAAAGGAAGGTTTAAAAAAGATCAAGCAGCTCATCGCAGATAGGGCTTACGATCTGCTGATACTGGATGAGATAAACGTTGCCTTAAAATTAAGGCTGCTGGAATTAAGCGATGTGCTTAACCTGATTAAGAAAACCCCCAGAAAAATAGAATTGATCCTTACCGGCCGCAATGCCCATCCGGAGATTATAAAGATCGCGGATTTAGTCAGCGAAATAAAAGACAAGAAACATTATTATCGTAAAGGCCTGAAGTCCAGGAAGGGGATTGAGCTGTAAATAATTTCTTGACAGTATTTATTGGTTGGTGTAATCTGTGTTTGACAATTCGGAAAGTATAGGTTAGGGAAGGCCGTTTAAATCGGCTACAGTCCCGCTGCTGTGGGAGGGGACGAAAGCTGCATAAGCCACTGTCCGGTTTTTTGGGATGGGAAGGCGCAGTGAGTAGGATGATCCTTAAGTCAGAAGACCTGCCTGTACATTAAAGTAGCCTCGTGGTAAGGGCCAAGTAAATTTGGGTGCAACCCGCCAAAATTAGTGGCGGGTTTCTTGTTTTTTAGGGCTATGAAGAAGATCATTTTAATTACTATTTTAGCTTTAACGTTTTTTTCAAGACAGCCCCTCGCAAGGGCAGTCCCGGAAACTTCTAAATTAAGGATCGTTTCTCTTGCCCCCGCTACCACCGAAATCCTCTTTAGCCTCGGGCTGGATGATCAGATCGTAGGCGTCAGTTCCTATTGCAACTATCCTCCGCAGGCGCAGCTTAAAGAAAAGGTGGGTTCTTTCAGCAGCCCGAGTATGGAAAAGATTTTATCCCTTAAGCCGGACATTGTATTCTGCACCGGCTTAGAGCAGGCTCCTGCGGTAAGAGAATTGAAAAATCTTAATTTAAAGGTATATGTCAGCAATCCCGCAAACCTGGAAGGACTGTTTAGATCTATAGAAGATATCGGCAGCCTGACGCGTAAAGAAAAAGAAGCTCGAGCCTTGATCAATAAAATGAAGTCGGATATCGCGGAGGTAAAACTTAGCGTAAGCGCTATCCCTCAGGAAAAGAAACAAAAAGTTTTTATAGAGATCTGGAGTGAGCCCCTAACAACTGCCGGAGAAGGGTCTTTTATTGACGAATTAATTACCCTGGCAGGAGGGATCAATGTTGCTCATGATACCCGC
>CAIRWO010000134.1 GCA_903882345.1 Candidatus Omnitrophota bacterium
CGATAATCAAGCTGATCAAGGCAAAGCCTGACGCCAGAAGCCACATCTGGATTGGCCCGCCTGAACCATAATACAAAAGTGACCGGTAGATTTCCGTATAACAGACGGCCGGGTTAAACAACAATATGCTCCGGTATCCCGCAGGCACCATCTCAAAAGGATAAAATACGGGCGTTACCCAAAAAAGGAACATCAACCCTATGTTTAACAATTGCGACAGGTCCTTAAAATAAACGTTGGTCACGCTGAAGAGCAGGGAAATCCCCAAAGTAAACAGGAAATGCAAAAATATTACTAACGGCAGAAACAAGATGACTTTCAGGATGGCGCTGTTAAAAAAAATAAAAATGGGAAGCATGACTGCAAAACCAAATAAGAAATTGATAAGATTAGCCAAGACAATAGACAGCGGAATGATTTCCCGCGCCAGGATGAACTGGCTTAAAATATTGACATTGCCTCTCATGGAGCCGGTAGCTTCTGATATTGAAGAAGAAAAGAAGAACCACGGCAAGAGCGCGCTCAGCGTAAACATCGGAAAATTCCTTGTTTCTGTCTTTAGCACCTGCGAAAAAACAAAAGTAATTACCAGCATCAATAATAAAGGATTTAAAATCGCCCAGGAAAAACCCAGCATAGAACCCATATACTTATCCTTCAGGTTCTTTATTACCATACTTTTAATAATCTGCCTCTGCGAGGATATGCTCTTTATCTTGGTCACCAGACCCATTTTATCCGCCTTTGATTATGTCTGTAGGGATGGATTTTATTACTGGCTTTCTTTCCATAATTATACCATGAACCATGAGCTATAAATATTGTTTTTAGGTATGCCCGATTCCCGTAGCGATTCAACCCCGTATGAGAACCTGGATAGGCGATAAAGATAACGGGTAGACCTTCTGCCCTTATCGCCGGGACGCTCCTTAATTATACCATGAATAGGGGCTTACGGGCAAGGCTAGTCCCTTGTTTAATTATTCCTTTTTTGGTATATAATATTCCCATAATAAGTGAACATCTAATTTATGCTGACAAAAAACGGATCATCAAAATTTATCCTTACGCTGGGCATCGCCTGCGCGTTTTTATACGTCGTTTACCTGCAATTTCTTTCTCCGGCATTCTGCGACCCGGACAGTTATTATCATATCGCGGCATCTAATTTTATAAAGAATTACGGGCTGCATTATCCCTTCCGCTGGACGCAATTTTCCACTTTTAAAGATTCCTTTTCCGACAAGGATATCCTCTTCCATATCCTCAATCTGCCGTTTTTGTTCCTTACTGATAATTTGGTCCTTGCGGGTAAATACGCCTTTGTTTTTCACGCCGGCCTGTTTTTCCTGGTCTACGTATTTATCTTAAAAAAGTATCTTCCCGATTTTTTGGCTGCCGTTTTCCTGCTCCTGCCATTCAGCTCATCGGCATTCACGGCATATTTCCTGCAGTTGCGCTCTGCCACACTGGCGAATATTTTTCTGATCTTGGGCATATATTTCCTTATCAACAAAAGACTGACCGGCCTTTTTATAATTTCGCTGCTTTATCCTTTGGCCCATGTTTCTTTCTTTATGATCATCGTCTTTGCCTTTGTTTGCGAAATTTTAAGGTGGCTGATAAAAAAAGAGTTTTTTGCGAAAAATATCTGCATTGCAATCGCCGGGGTAATTTCCGGCTGCCTTATCCACCCTGACTTTCCCCATAATCTGTTTTCCCTGTACTTAAACGGTGTGCTAGTGCCTCTATACGGGCTCAGGGGTGCGGATCTGGGTTTCGGCTCCGAACTACAAGCCTTTGACACTAAACTTACCCTTATCGGTAATTTTGCCGTTTTCTTGAGCCTCAACGTTATACTCTGGGTGGCGTTGCTGACAAAACGCGTTGTCAGCCTGGCGACCGCTGTGTGGCTTGCCTCGGCAGGCATATATTTGTTCCTTGCGTTTTTCGGGAATAGATACTGGTACCAGGCCAATGCTTTATTTTTTATATTTTTTGCTTCTTGTCTGAACGACTGGAGAGGAGACAAAAACCGGGCAAAGCCTATGCAAAGGTTTAAATTCCCGGCCGCCCTATACTTTATTATCAGCCTTGTTTTTCTTGCGCCTAACCTGAAACAGCTGAAGGGCTTCATGGAATTTTCTTGTGCCAGAAGCCTGCATTTTGAGAATGCCGGCCGCTGGATGAATAAAAACATCCCGGCAAACCAGACGATTTACCATAGCTACTGGACCGATGCCCCTTATTTTATTTGCCTAAACCCCAAAGATAACTATATCAACGCCCTTGATCCCATATATATGTTTTACCGTTATCCGCGGGAGTTTAACCTTTTAAATGAATTGAGCCTCGGTAGAGTAGATAAACCTGATGAAGCGATAGGAAGGATTTTTAAAGCCCGTTATGGATATCTGAATAAGTTTGAGCCTTTATACCGGCAGATCAATGATGCGCCCCGCTATTTTAAAATTCTCTATGAAGACAGCGAGGGCATTATCTTCAAGCTGCGTTAGCCCCTTATTTCCTGTATGGTTTCAACAATTCCAGGAATTTAGGGTCTATTTTGCCGCCGGCATTAAGTAACGCATCGCAGTGCTTGACTGCCAAGTCATACTGTTTGTTCTGAAAATAAAATACCACTAAATTAAAATGCGCGGTTAAAAAGCGCGGGTCGATCCCTACTGCCTTATTCCAGAGTAAGATCGCTTCGTCGGCCTTACCGGTATCGGCATATAGCGCCGCAAGATTATTGTATGCCTCAAGGTATTTAGGATCGATCGCTATCGCCTCCTGATATGCCCTTATTGCTTTCTGGTTGCTGCCGGTCTTTGCATATAAATCGCCAAGATTATAATACACCTGCGGGTCCCGAGGCTTAAATTCCAGGGTATTTTCATATTCTTTGATCGCCGGACCCCACATCTGCTTGGCAGTATAACAGCCGGCCAAGAAATTATGTGCATTAACCTCCCCCGGGTTTAAGCGCAGGGATATTTTAAACTCCTCTACCGCCTTATCCACCTGGCCACTTTTTAAGAATACTGACCCTAAGCCGTAGTGCGCGAAGTGGTTATCCGGATACCATTTGGCTATCTCCGACCACAAAGCCACATCATTCCTCCACGCCAAGTTCCTGGAAGCGGACAGAAGAGAGTAAAATAACAAAACCACGATTACCGCAGCGCGGCTAAATTTTTTTATCCTCGATTGCAAGAGCGGCAGAAAAAGACAAAATCCGGCAATGGGGATATACAGATAACGCAGGCCCACAATGTACCTGATAGGGAATATATTCGTTACCGGCAGCAAGGTAACAAAAAACCAAATTATCGCAAACGACATCTCTTTGGCGGTCCTGCGCATTCTTATTGCAAAAACC
The DNA here is from genome assembly GCA_903882345.1 of Candidatus Omnitrophota bacterium. Taxonomy (GTDB): domain Bacteria; phylum Omnitrophota; class Gorgyraeia; order Gygaellales; family Profunditerraquicolaceae; genus CAIRWO01. Next base: position 3,383 of record CAIRWO010000134.1, read on the forward strand.
AAACAGGAAATTATTATTGCAGCAGATACTAAAACCGCAGGGCTGAATTGCCGCAGGATCAAATGCGGTTCCGTCACCATAAAGTGCAGCCGGACAGGCATAATCATCCAGCGGATATAATTGGCAACTACCGTCGACATTGTAAGGATATTTGCGTAGAAACTCCCGCCGGGGTATTTCGGCAGCGGATTGGGGTTCTTGAAAATAACGCCCCATAACCAAAGGTAACCGATCAGGATGAAAAAATAACCAAGATAGCGGAATTTTAAATTAGTAGAAAAACTGCGCCGCCTGGCTCCGGAAACAAAATAATAATCATATAAGATCAGGATAAAGGGGAGCGTGACTGCCATTTCCTTGGAAAATAACGCCAGGAAGAACATCCCGAGCGAGACGCAGTAGCCGCCTGTTTTCTTTATGCCTGCGGACCTCCCTGCCCGGATATAAAAGAGCAACGAAGAAACGAAAAATAAAAATACCAAGAGGTCTTCCCGGAAACATACCGCGTTCACCGCTTCCGTATTCACCGGATGCAGCGCGAACAGCAACGCGGCCAGCAGGCTAGTTACGGGGTTTCCGGTGATTAAATTAGCGAGGGAGAAAAGAAGCAGGGCGTTAATTGTATGCAGGAGCAAATTCGTAAGATGGTAACCGAAAGGATTGAGCTTCCAGATACGATAATCAAGAAAATAAGAAAGCGTTACCACCGGCCGGTATGACAACTCTCCCGCTCCCACGTTACGCGTCCCTAAAAAATCCAGATCCTTGAGAGAGGTCAAATAGGCCCTGCTGAAAACCAGCGGCAAATTTTTTCCGCTTTTGATAAAATCATTATTTACGATTATATCGGCATCGTCGCCGAGGAAGGAATTTTTCAGGGAATTGGCATAAACAACGGCGGTAAGCGCGATTATTAAAACTGCGGCCAGCTTAATAAATCCCGGCTTGCTTCTCATATTAGCAGCTCTTTAAAAATTAATAACGCCGCTGTGAGGAATAGCGGAACGAGTTCTCCGAAGATCCTGATCTCATAGATATTACCCACATACATCATGCCGATAAAAAATGGGAAAAACACAAAAAGCGCCCTTTTTACGAACGGCTCCCGGATAGCCTTAAGATAAAAAATCACGGGGATCCAGATAAACCCGAAGTTGCTGAAGAAAAACGGGTAATCCCTCAGATGCATAAAAAAAGCAATATTTGTAGACAAATGGGTGATGTTTGTCCCGACATGGCAGCGCTCAAAAACATTCGGACCGGGATTGTGCAGATATAATTGATAGAGTACGCCTTTGATCGCAAGCCATAGGGCAAGCTGCGCCAGGCAATGGCAGGCGATCTTGGCCGGCTTCTCAACTTTATAAGCGGTAAATAAATAAACAAACGTCAGGAAACAGGCGGTCTCACGGTTTAACGAAGCAATGACGAATAGCGGATAATATAAAAGCCAGTTTTTTTTGTAGAGCAGCCCCAGCCCGAGAGTAAAAAACAGGATAGAAGGAATATCATACGGGTAGTAAAGCGGCAATACCCGCGGGAGGAGGAAATTGAAAGGCAATACGTAGAATATGGACAAGGACAACAAAGAACTTATCTTTTTTTCTTTGAAGAATAACGAAAGGTACCACCGGAAAACGATGACAAGGAAAAAAAGGGATAACATTTCTGTTAGCTTGAAAAAGTCGTAGAGAAAATTAAGCGGCAGGAGTTTATGCCTGATAAAAAAATCGGCAATCCAAAAAATCAGTGCCCGATACTGGAATGGTTTTGCGGCGCTGCCTTTGGCAAGCGCGGCCAGCGTCGCAGCCGGATTCTCCTGGTTAAAGCTAAATCTCATCTGCATAAAAAAATAAGACAATACCAGCGCGCTGGATATAAATATTAAATAAAAATAGGGTTTTTTCATCGTCTTTCCCCTCTTATGATCAATATCCGATCTTTTTTAATTTTTCCAGGTTTTCCCGGACAGCAGGATCTTCGGGATTTATCTTTAATGCCTCTTCCCATATTCTTTTTGCGTCGTTGATTTTTTTCAGCCGGGCATAGGTGATGCCGAGACCGTTATATGCCGGCACGTATTTCCGGTCAATGTTTATCGCCCGGTTAAAATAAACCGCTGCCTCGGCATATAATCCCTTATCCCCCAACGCGCTGCCGAGATTATTATACGCGGGAAGCAGCTTGGGGTCCAATGCCAGGGCCTTCTGAAATGCCCTTATCGCCTCGCCCGGCATCGTCTTTTCCAGATAGCACACCCCCAGGCCGTTATAATCTTTGGCATAATCCGGGTCAAGGCTTAACGCCAGCTTATATTCCCCTATCGCTTCATCCACGAGCCCTGCGTTCCTAAAAGAGTTACCCAGGTTACTATGGGCAAGGGCGTTCTGAGGATAAAAACTTGCCATTTCCGACCAGAGAATAATATTATCTTTCCAGACTGCGTTTCTGATGAACGTAAGCATAAAATAAAAAGCCAAAACCAGCAAAGCCGTAGATCCGGCGAATTTTTTCATCCGGTAAATTATTATTGCCGCCACTAAACAAAAACCAGCGGCGGGGATATATAGATAACGACAGGCAATATAATTCATGATCGGGATTATGTTGGATACGGGTAAAAGCGTAAGGAAAAACCAAAAGACCGCGAAGGAAACTATGCCCGACGTCTTGCGGATCCTGACCGCAAAGATAAAAAGGAACGCCAGCAAGGCGATGGAGAATAATGCCGCAGGTTCGCGTAAAGAACGGGCAATAAGCAAGGGGTCATCCGGCAAGGTTACGTGTATATTAAGCGGCAAAAATAGCCATTGCAGATAAGTAATAAAAACCTTGGGCATGGTTAGGAGGTTAGTAAAAAAACTCTTTCCAGGATAAGCGGTAATAGCCTTGGAGGTATAACCGATAACGTAAAATGCCGTAAAAAGGTAAAGCAGCAAAATTAAAATATGACCCAGATAACGGGATCTAAAATTAATAAGCATCTCTTTCCCTTTTTGCTTAAAGACAAAAAAATAATCGTAGAGAATTAAGACCAGCGGCAGGCTGACAGCCATCTCTTTAGAGAATAATGCAAGCAAAAATAAAACAAGCGATGCGGCGTAAAACAGGGCCTTTTGCCTCCGGCTGGAGGCATTTTCCATCCCTATATAGAGGATTAAAGAAGACAAATAAAATAAAGAAAAGAGCAGGTCTTCCCGGAACGATATCACGCCGACCGCTTCTGCGTTTACCGGATGGAGCGCGAATAATAAAGAAGCCAAAAGGGCGATCCGGTAATTCTTAACTATCAGTTTAAAGAAAATAAAGAGCAGGATTACATCAAATATGTGCAGAAAAATATTGGTAAGGTGATAACCAAAAGGGTTAAGTTTCCAGATACGATAATCAAGAAAATAAGAAAGCGTGACCACCGGCCGGTAACTTTCTTCGCCTGAGCCTGCATTTGTGTAAAATTCCATCGAGTCGATTTTATTGTAAGAGGTCAGGTAGGCGCGGTTAAAGAGAGAAGGTAAGTTCTTCACTGACCTGATAAAATCATTCCTCTCGATGACAACGGCATCGTCCCAGACAAACGAATTCCTGAGCGAATTGGCATAGACTACCGCAGTAACGGCAATTATAAGCATTGCCGCCTTTAAAAAGGCGGTTCTCGTGCTAATTCTATCTTCCATTGATGATCATCGCGGCTGCTGCTGATTGATTGAGCTGTATACGGTTTCCCAACCTATTGCCTTCAGGCATTTATTATCCCTGCAGGAAGATTTACGGTGATTAAGCGCGGAAAGGCAGGGCGAACACGCCAATTCAGAATAGAAAATGAAATTATTTACGCCTAACGGACCGAAAACACGCGGGCTTTCCGGGCCGAAAATAATGATTTTTTTTATCTTCGACAGCGCGGCGATATGCCCGAGTCCGCAGTCATTGGAAATCAACCCTGCAGAAACACTAAAAAGCGCAGGGAGTTCGGCGATCTCGGTCTTATCAACCAGGTTTATGCACTGCTTACTGTTGACCTCTTTAAGCAACTCCCCGGCCTTCTTAGCAGCCTCTTTTGTGCCGATAAGCACTATATAGTTCTTCTTGTCTTCTAGGATCTTTTTTGCCAGACTGATGAAATTCTCCAACGGCCACTCCCTTAGCGGGAGCATTCCCTCCCCGGGATTTAAAAGGAATACCCGGCTGTCCTGGCCAACCCCGAACCCCTTTAAGGTATTTTTTGCTTTTTCCAGCTCATTTTGCGCCGGGATAATTTCCGGCAAGATAATATCCTTATCTTCAACTTTTTCTCCCAGCTCAGGGGAAGTTTTTTCTCTTTCCTGGACTACCTGCCACAAAGATAAATATGACTTACTGATATGGAACAGAGGATTATATTGCACCTTGTGCGTAAAGAGGTTTCCCCGGTATAGGCCTTCGTAATTATAGCGATGGAACCCTATCCTTTTGCCTGCAGCGCTTAAATAAGCCAAGATGGCGGTAAATCTTGAAAAAAACTCAAGGTCGAAAATAATATCGATTTTTTCCCGGCGCATCCTGCGGATTACCCGAAACGTATCTATAATGAATGCCGCAGGGCCGGAATCCCTGATCGTAAGAATATTTTGCTCTTTGATCAAGCCGGGGAACAAGCAGAAGATATCCCTGTTTCTCTGGAAGGTAATAAAAAACATCTCCGCCTCCGGCCGGTATTTTTTTACCCGTGCCAAAAGCGGATAGGCTAAAACAATCGCTCCCATTTCCGATAATTTAATGAACATTACTTTCCGGGGGGCATCTTTAGCTGTCCTACCGGTAAGGCGCATTGCCCGGCCCGCAGCGCCGGCCACGCTCAGCAAAAAACACAAAGGAATACCCAACCAATAGTCGATAACCCGCATTAATTCAATATGCATAAGCAGCTCCCGCTAAATTATACCAACAAATGATTATTTTAGGAAACTAAATTTAAGTAAATACCTGCCTGATTCCGAGCGGCATTGACAGAGCGCGTAATCTATGCTAGCGTATTTAAAACTATGGCTAAAATTAAAAATTTCTTCCTCTCAAATTCAGCTGTTATCTGTGCCGCAGCCTGCCTCTTATTGTATTTTACCTTCATCCAGTTCATCTCAATAACCTTCTACGACCCCGACAGCTATTACCACGCGGCAGTAACAAATTTCATAAAAAACTCCGGCTTCCGGTATCAGTTCCACTGGGCGCAATTCTCTTTATTTAAAGATTTTTTTTCGGATAAGGACTTCCTCTTTCACCTCTTGTCCGTCCCCTTCTTCTACCTTAGCGATAATTTAGTTACCGCGGGTAAATACGCAACGATATTTTATAATATCCTGTTTATTTTTGTCTATGCCTTTATCCTGAGGAAATACCTTTCTGATTTTCTGGCTGCCTTATTCCTGCTTTTGCCGGCGCTCTCCTCAACCTTTATCGCCTTTTTCAGCCAGTTCCGCTCTGTTACACTCTCAAATATCCTTACGCTTTTGGCGATATACTTTATGACTAACAAAAGGCTGGTCGGCGTCTTTATCGTATCGCTGCTCTACCCGCTGGCCCATATCTCGTTTTTTATGCTCATACCGTTCGTGCTTATCTGCGAGATTATAAGATACGCCGTAAATAAAGAATTTTCCCTGCGTAACCTCTATACGGTATTGATCGGGATGCTGCTGGGGATGTTTATTCATCCTAATTTCCCCAATAACTTCCTTTCCTTACACCTAAACGGCATCCTTGTGCCATTCTATACGATCACAAAAGTTAAAATGGACTTTGGCGGAGAATTCAATTCACCTCTTACCAGCTTTGCTCTTATCAATAACTTTACAGTATTCTTTACGTTTAACTTTGTTTTATGGATGTCGCTCTTCGTAAAGAAAAAATGGAGCTTTTCTACCCTTGTCTGGCTGGGCTGCAGCAATATTTATCTGGCGCTTTCCTTTTTCAGTAACAGGTATTGGTATCCGACACATGCACTGTTCTATGTTTTCTTTGCTTCGTATGTAAAGGACATTTTAGAAGGGGTAGAATGGAAAAGGGTTTTTCCAAAGGTGAGCTTATTCATCGGCCTGTATCTGGCGGCCAATTTAATAACCTTTCCAATGAACTTAAAAAACGTGAATGAATACATATATTTTTTTACTACTAACAATATGCAATACGCAAAAGCTGCCGAGTGGATGAAAATAAATATCCCTGCGGGAGAAACGGTCTACCATGCATCCTGGAGCGATTCGCCTTATTTTATCTGCCTGAACCCGAAAAACAACTACCTGAACGTACTAGACCCGATATACATGTTTTACCGCTATCCCGGAGAATTCGCGCTTTACCAGGATCTGATCTGGGGAAGGATAGAAAAACCTTACGAAGCCCTTCGGCAAGTATTCAAGGTTAATTACGGTTTTACCAGGAAAGAAACGCCGTTATATTTCCAGATTATAGCAGACCCCAAGCATTTTAAGATCGTCTATGAAAACAATATGGGGATTATTTTTAAATTAATTTAACTCACCCGCTACCACCTAAGCAGATCGATCTTGAACCCCTGGTCAGGCTGCCTGACTTTATACTCCGGTTCCATCAAGGGCTTATCGTAAGGGGGCAGGCCGCATGTGGCCATATCAAACGCCCCTGATACTCCGCGCGCAATACCGGAAAGCACACCCTCGCCAAAACCCAATGTCCAGCCTGCCAGCGCGTTATCTTTTTCGGATACTTCAGCTACCTGCCGCGGCACGTCGGTCCAGGATGTTGCGGCATTGATTGCACCCACGCCAATTTTGTTTGCCGGTGAATCCTCATCAGCACTGCTCTCTTCGTTTACTGATTTCAGGTAAGCCGAAGTAACCATGGAAGAATCTTTTTCCGGTTGCAAAGACCTGACCTGATACGTACCCAAGTTTGTCAAAGGCGATACCGCTTCAGTCTGGGCATAAGCATTGGCAGCTAGAAACAAGATAACACTAAGGCCGAGAACAAATACCAGCGTTTTCCTCATCTTACTACCTCCTCCCGCAGAAAGCGGGACACCAACTCATCCTATAGAGTTGGGTGTCATAGAAACATGGCCCTCCTCCGGGGCAACTTATTTAATTTAATAAAAAAGCCCTAAAGGCAAACCTTAGGGCTAGATAAACAAAGAACCTTGAGGGTTAACTCAAGGTTCTTAACTACCCCCTTTGGTAACGCAGCCTCCCGCTTACTTCAGCAAGGCGCCCAAATCAATCGGATGATTTGGCGCCCGCTTACTGCGGGACTGTCGCTTTGCGCCCTAAGATTGCTCTTAGTTTGCCTTTATCAGTAGGTACTCCAGACTTTCAAATTACATAATAAGTATAACACATTTCCCCGGCTTGTCAAGACAGCCGCTTTTTAACGATCCTCTCTACTAATCTGCCGATAGATAGGCAGGCGGTAAGGCCGGGGGACTCAATACCGACAAGATTTATCAAGCCGGGTAAGCCGTTATCCGACTCCTCTTTTATCAAGAAATCCCTGAATGGCTCGCCAGGGCCCTGCAGCTTCGGCCGGATGCCGGAGATATCCGGGCTGATCGCTGCAAGTTTTATAAACGGCAGGAATTGCCGCACGCTTTCATAAAAATCCCCCTGCTTGGCCGCATCGACATTGTAATCTATCTTATCCACGTATTGATCATCTGGCCCTAAGCGCAGGCATCCGGCCAGATCTAAAGTTGCGTGTATGCCCAAACCTGCCCTGTTATTTTTCGGCACAGGATAAACCAGCCTGTTGATAAAACCGCATGCGCTGGCATCCGCACGGAAATAATCTCCTTTACAATACTTTAATTTGTAATCATCCCTAGCTATGCCTGCCATGGCCGCTATCTTGTCCGAATTTAACCCCGCAGAATTGATCAGGGTTGTGGTCGTAAAACTAAAACTGCCTTCTTTTTTATCTTCCACCCGGACAGCGAACCCCTCCTTTGTCCTGTCAATATCTACCGCTTGCGTATCATAGGCGATCTGGCCACCCTTTTCTTTAATTTCCCAGGCCAGGCTCTTCATCAAGCCGTGAGAATCAATTATGCCGCTGGAAGGCGAATAAATAGCTGCCTTGCTTTCCACGGCTGGTTCAATTTTCTTTATTTCATCATGCGAGAGCAATTGTAAATCGTTCAGGCCGCTGCGCTGCCCGTTCTTCAGCAGGTTTTCCAGATCCCGGATCTCATCGTCCTTGATCGCCACAATAAGCTTACCTGTATTTTTATAAGCGATCTTATTTTTACGGCAAAACTCATAAAGCAGCTGCTTGCCTTCTATACAGGTCTTTGCCTTTAAGGAACCAGCCGGATAGTAGATGCCCGCGTGGATGACCTCGCTGTTGCGGGAACTGGTTTCCTGCCCGAAAGAGAGATTTTTTTCAATCACCAGCACGTCTTTTCCGGAGCAGGCTAATTCCCTTGCTACGGCAAGGCCGATGACCCCTGCCCCGATTACCGTGATCTGTGCTCCCACTGTTTATTCCCCGATTATTTTGATCAACACGCGTTTCCTGCGTTGGCCGTCAAACTCACCGTAAAAAATCTGTTCCCACGGCCCGAAATCTAACCTAGCGCTGGTCACGGCCACTACCACTTCCCTGCCCATCACCTGCCTCTTTAAATGCGCATCGCCATTGTCTTCTCCGGACAGATTATGTTTATATTTATCTTTGCCATAAGGCGCCAATTTTTCCAGCCACAGCGAAAAATCTCCCTGCAGGCCCTCTTCGTCATCGTTAATGAAGACGCTGGAGGTTATGTGCATCGCATTCACCAGGCAAAGCCCTTCTTTTATGCCGCTTTTTTGAAGTTCCTCTTGGACCAGCGCAGTGATATTGATAAACTCTTGCCTGTTTTTGGTATTGAACCAAAGGTATTGGGTATGCGCTTTCATCTTTTGTTATTATGCTCTTTGATCAAAAGGCTGTAGCCGAAGCCTCCGGTGTCTTTGATCTTAAGCGGAAGGCGCAGGCTGTCGTTACTGATCCAGATCTCAAACTGCGCCGGAGTACTGACAAAGTGATACGCAGAAAATTTACCCGCCGGTACTTTTATGTCTTCGATGGATATAAGCTTGACTTCAAACTTATTCGGCAGCCGGATATCCATCCGCCATCCGATGCCAAGGTTAGGGATTCGGCGTAAATAAAAAGGCAGGAGGATCGCGTTTTGTATCGGCCCGCTGCTTGTAAACGATAGGTCTCCGGCCTTTTTGCCGTCTTTAAACTTTGTTATCACCAGCGTAAATTTTTTTGGGTCGTATCTTTCGGTTATCTTCTCCCGGCTCAACCACATCCGGATATCGCGCTCCACCTGCAGCGGCAGGGAGGTCAGCGGATCGCTGTAAATTTTTTCTGTATCGTCAAAGCCCATTACCTGCGTCCTGAAGGTAACGAGGTTGACTTGCCTGTTTTCCAGTTCAACCGCGCCCAGATCGTTATATTCGGCTACTCCCATCGGGCTGATGGCATAAACGATCCTTTCTCCGGAATACGCGGATTCTGCCAGCGCCTTACCCGATACCAGGCAAAATAACAAAGACAGGGATAAAATTGCCACGCAACTCAATGTTTTCCCGGGCTTGCCCCGGATCTTTTCCGTGGGGTAAAATTCCATATATTTAGCAAGCATCAGGTGGGTCTGCGCATCCAGCGCCGGGGTAGAGCCTAAGATCAGGATGATAAACGGCACGAGCACCCACTCGATCACCATGACTATATTCTTAAACCAGGGTACGTCTTTTGGCCGGGGAGGCAGGATAGTCAAGCTCAATAATAACCAGACAAAACTGGCACCCAGCGTAAAATTAAGCAAGAGGCCGGTAATCTGAGGCAGGTTGTAACCGATAGACATTTGCTTAAAGATCGTCCCGCCAAAAATGATCGGCATCGGCGCTATGAGCATGATGATCATTGCCCAGACCGCCCAGGTGATATGGCTTTCCAGAAGATGATAAGATCGCTTTATCTTTGTCACCAGCGGGATGTCTTTATTGCCCCAAAAACCTCTTACCAGAAAAGGAAAGTTTTCCACGCCCCACGCCCACCTTCTTTTTTGCTTGTATTGCATAGCGATCGTCTTAAAGAAATTGTGCGAATATGCCACGTCCATGGAAACGGTAATGTAAAGCGGGATAACCCGGTAGTCGCCTTTATAAAATAAAAACGCCTTCCAGTAGACTACCGAATCGTCAGAGATCATATTCACCGGCCAGTAACCGATTTCCACAAGTGTTTTAAAACTCATGCTGTGGCTGGAAAAGGTGACAAATTTCTCCAGGCGTATGCTCTCAATAAGCTGACAGAATGAAGAGCTGATTTCGACCAGCCGCGCAAAGGACGGCGCGTGCCAGATATTGTTATTATAGACCGGCATCGGCTGGTAACTTGCCTGGTGCGGCCGGGGCGTAGTCAGAAAATGGTAGGTGAGGCAACCGAAGTATTCTTTTTCCACGCAGGTATCGGCATCAAAACAAGATATAATGACATCCTTAAGCGGAATCCCTGTGTGCTCAAGGAATTCTTGTGCGTGCCTGGCTGCCCAGGTAGCATTGGCGCCCTTTGTGCGCGCTTCCCCGGCGATAGCGTCAGGATGGAAGGTAAACAGGCAGGCAAAAAACTTATTTTTGAATTCCGCCTGTAATACTTCGGCGTTTCTCTTTGCTGCTTCATTGCGCTCTTCAAAGGCCATAACGATGATCATTTTTTCCTTCGGGTAATTACAATCATCG
>CAIRWO010000135.1 GCA_903882345.1 Candidatus Omnitrophota bacterium
ATGGCAACGCAGAGGCCGTCCGTTGACGTTATCACCGGAGTTATTAAGGCCAATTTTCCCGCGCGCATATCGTTTAAAGTCGCCTCTAAGGTTGATTCCCGTACCGTGCTTGATATGAACGGCGCGGACAAGCTCTTAGGCAAAGGGGATATGTTGTTCTTAAAGCCGGGCGAAGCAAAATTGACCCGCGCCCAGGGCTCGCTTGTAAACGACAAGGAAATTGAAAGGGTCGTTGACTTTATTAAGGCGCAGGCCGAACCGGTTTATGACGAAGAAATACTTAAGGATGCGCATAAGTCGGGTTTGGGCAGCGGCGAAAAAGACGAAATGTATGATGAGGCCGTAAGGGTAATCATGGAGAGTAATCAGGCATCGGTGTCAATACTGCAAAGAAGGCTGCGTTTTGGGTATACGCGCGCCGCGCGCATCATTGACACCATGGAACAGGAAGGGCTTGTCGGGCCGTTTGAAGGCAGTAAGCCGCGCAGGATCCTTGTTGACCGGGAAGCATGGATGAGAAGTCAGGTTATGCCGCTTGAAGAGGAGAGGTAGTAAGATGGAACCTATCGGAGAGAAACTCAAAAAAGCGCGTCTGGAAAAAGGCCTTACCCTTGAAGAAGTACACAGAAAGACAAAGATCCATTTAAATGTCTTAAAGGCCATCGAGGAAGGCAGCCTTGTGAATTTTAGCCCGGTTTATATAAAGGGTTTTTTAAAGATTTACTGTAAATTCCTTGGGATAGAATATTCGGATTCACTGTTTGACCATAAGCAAATTCAGCCTTCGCTCAAGCCGGCAGCGCAGGAAAAAATAAAAATGCCTTTGCCGATTGATACCGCGCCCATATGGGATCCCGCCCTAAAGTTCATCCGTAGTAAAATAAAGGCCATCCTGTTTATAGGCATAATTTTTATAGCCGCGCTAGGTTTATTTAATCTGGGTAAATTTATTACTTTGAAAGCCCGCCATATGCCTAAAAGAACCGCGGTCAGCGCAAGGCAGGTTTCATCGCAGGTAAGACAGGAAAAGAAAAGTGAAGCGGCAAGGCCGCGGAAGCTGGCAACTCAGAAGCCGGCCGCAGTATTGCCTAAGCCGCAGCTGCAGCAGAAGCCTGAAGAGACGGTTATTTCAGGCATAAGGCTGGGTATACGCGCTAAAGAAGACTGTTGGATGCAGGTAAAGACCGACGGAAAAACCATCTTTCAGAATATTTTAAAAAAAGGAAGATTTGAAAACTGGCAGGCAAAAGACAAGATCGAGCTTTCGTTGGGAAATGCCGGCGTTGTAGAGCTGGAAGTGAACGGTAAATTTATCTCCAGCCTTGGCCGCCGTGGACAGGCAGTAAAGAATATATTGATCACTAAAGAAGGATTAACTACACCCAGATGACGAAAATCGGCATATTAAATCTTGGTTGTCCGCGTAATCTCGTAGACGCAGAGAATATTTTAGGCAGGCTTTCCTTGAGAGGCCACCGCATCGTAGATATGGACAAGGCTGATGTGGCAATAATCAATACCTGCGCTTTTATTGATGAAGCGAAAAGAGAATCCATTGCCGCAATATTTGATATAGCCGGCCTTAAGAAAGAAGGTAAGATCAAAAAAATAATCGTTGCCGGGTGTCTCCCGCAGCGTTATAAAGATAAATTAAGAAAAGAGCTGCCGGAAGTAGATGCCTTTGTAGGGAGTATTGCCTTAAACCACAGCTTAAGCCGTTTTCCGATTACTCCCCGGCACTATGCCTATATCAAGATCTGCGAGAGCTGCGTGAATAACTGCAGTTATTGCGTGATACCTAAATTGAAAGGGAAGTTTACCAGTCTTGATATTGATGCGGTGTTAAAAAGAGTGGAAATGCTCGGGCAGGATGGTATATCTGAGCTGAATGTCATCGGCCAGGATATCACTGGATACGGGATAGACCTCTATGGTAAAAAAATGCTCCCTGAGCTTTTGCGCCGGATGGTGAAAAAGGCAAAGGGTATAGGCTGGATCAGGCTGCTTTATCTATACCCGGGGAGCGTAGTGAACGAATTGCTTGAGGTGATGGCGGCTGAGCCGAAGATCTGTAAGTACATCGATTTGCCTGTTCAGCACATAAACGACAGGATACTAAAGCTGATGCACAGGCGCACGCGCAAGAAAGACATCCTGGATTTAATCGATAAAATAAGAAAAAAGATCCCCGGCGTGGCGATAAGGACTTCGCTGATCACAGGTTTTCCTTCAGAGACGGAAAAGGAGTTCGGGGAATTATTGGAATTCATCGCTGACGTAAAGTTTGAGCGGCTGGGGGCGTTTACTTATTCAAGGGAAGAAGGTACCTCTGCCCATCGCCTTAAAGGCCAGGTGCCGGAGAAGATAAAATCAGAGCGCTTCAATCGGATCATGTCTTGCCAGAAACAGGTTTCCGAACAAAATAACCGGAATTTCTTAGGTAGGGTGATGGATATTCTCATTGATGAAAAAGGCAGCGATTATTATCTTGGCAGGAGCCAATACGACGCGCCGGAGGTAGATGGCACGGTTTACGTGAAATCCGGCCGAGCTTTAAGGCCAGGCGATTTTGTAAAGGTAAAGATTACCGATACACTGGAATACGACTTAGTAGGAGAACCCACACAATGAATATTGCCAACCGTCTTACATGCTTGAGGATAATGCTCACTTTTGTATTTATGTTCTTTCTTTTCTGCCACGGCCTCTGGGCTAAATCTTTGGCGCTTTTGGTTTTTATCTTTGCCGCGCTTTCCGATTTTTTTGATGGTTGGATCGCCCACAAGAAGAATATGGTCACCGATTTCGGAAAACTGATGGACCCGATAGCGGATAAGATCCTTGTGATCGCCGCATTCGCGGCATTCGTGCAGATGCAGCTGATCGAAGCCTGGATGGTGGTAATCATCATTGCCCGGGAAATACTGATTACCTCGCTGCGCCTGTTCGCCCTTAATAAGGGAAAGGTGCTTTCGGCGACAAAGGCGGGTAAGCATAAGACAGTATCCCAGATGGCAGTTATATTCCTCATATTGGGGTTCATCGTTTTAAAGGAAGTAATGCTGACGTTTTATACTTGGAATCCTGCCTGGGAAAAGCTATTCCGTGAAGGTATCTATATCCTGATGCTGGTTACCATAGCGCTCACCCTTTATTCCGGCCTCTCTTATTTGTGGGATAACCGTAAAATAATCGCCAAACTTTAGATCAATAATGATCCCGGATTATTTCATTAAGGTAGCCGCTACCTTTTTTTACGTCGGTTACCTGCCGCTGGTTCCCGGCACATTCGGAAGTATCGCCGGGCTGATCCTGTATTTTTTTCTAAAAGGTAACAGCCTTTTGTATTTAGCGGCGGTTTTGCTTATCGGCTTCCTGGGTTTTGTTTGCAGCGGCCGGGCAGAAAAAATATTCGCTACACAAGACCCGAAATATGTCGTCATCGATGAGGTGACCGGAATGCTCATTAGCCTGGCATTCCTGCCTTACGACATAAAATGGGTAGTGATCGGATTTTTCCTTTTCCGGCTTTTGGATACACTAAAGCCTTTTCCGGCAAGCAGGTTTCAAAGGATGCATGGAAGCTTGGGGATAATGGGGGATGATATTGTCGCGGGCATATATTGCAATATTGTCCTTCAGATAGTCTTCTGGTTAGGAAAGTGTTTTAGATTTTCCTAACCATTGAAAATCGTATTTGAATTATTGTGAAACGATTTTCTGAAGGCTTGTTTCGTGCAGTGGTTCGTAGGCCGGGCCTTTTGGAGAAAGCGTACTTTTAAACAAGGTGATCTTTCCTGCCGGCAATTCAAGAAGTTTCTCGCCTAATTCCTTATTGATCTCTTCAATACCTTCTGTAAGTTTTAACCTGTGAAGGCCCGATTTTACCCTGCCGATTGTAATGTGAGAACTGAATTCGCGGGTTTCTTTAGGGATACCGATTTTTTCTATTTTTTCCTCCAATTCTTCCGCGATTTTTAACACTTCTGCGCTGCCTTCATCAATGCCGATCCATATGACACGGGGATATTTTATATTAGGAAAAGCGCCGGCAGAAGACAGCCGCAGGGAAAATGCATTTTTGTCCTTGGCTGTGTCTTCGATGATCCGGATCAAGGATGCCTTTTTTTGTGCGTCAATTTCTCCTAAGAATTTTAATGTAAGGTGGATATTGGCGGGGGAAACCCATTTTACGTCTGCGGCAGAGGCCTTAAGCTTTTCTTCGATCCGGCCCAGATGATCTTTTATTTCTAGCGGCAGGTCAATGGCAATGAAGGCCCTCATAGAAAATGTTTTTTTAGTAATTTCAACGTTTCTTGCGCGGCGGATTTTCTTACGGTTGAGCGGGTGCCCTTAAAGTAAAATTTTTTGCAGATTTTCCGGTTAGTGTCTCTGATGGCAATAAATACCGTGCCGACGGGCTTACCGGGAACTGCGCCGGTTGGCCCGGCGATCCCGCTGATACCTATTCCGATATCTGCTCTTGCCAGTCGCTTTATTGCCTCGGCCATTTTTACACAGGTTTCTTTAGATACCGCGCCGTATTTAATGATTACCGGTGAGGGGATGCTTAAAATTTTATTTTTGGATCTATTATTGTATGTTGTAACCCCGAGAAGGAAATATTTTGAACTCCCCGGGTTACGGGTAAGGAACTCGGAAAGCATGCCGCCGGTGCAGGATTCAGCTGTGGCAATGGTTTTTTCTTTTTTTAATAATAACCGGTGGACCTGTTTTATTAACCGTTCCATAAGCATATTATAAACGGGTTTTATAATATTGACAAGCCGGTATTTTATGCTATACTACATTATAAATCTTCGGGATAGGTGTAAATCCTAACTGGTAGTAAAGCCTACGAGTTCCCAATAGGGAACAGATCAAGTGAAATTCTTGAGCCAATAGTTACAGTCTAGAAACTAGAGGATTTAGATAAAATATTAGTGCCCGAAGATTATCTCTTCGGGCGTTGTTGTTTTAGGGAGTCAATATATGTTCAATACTATTCCTGAAATATTGGAAGATCTGAAAAACGGCAAAATGGTAATTGTCGTTGATGACGCTGACCGGGAAAATGAAGGTGATCTGGTGATGGCCGCTTCTTTTGCCCGGGCAGAAGACATAAATTTTATGGCTAAGTTCGGCCGTGGCCTGATTTGCGTGCCTATGGAAGAAGAAAAACTAAATTTCCTTGACTTGCAGCCGATGCTAAACCAGAAGGCCAGGGATCCTTTTTCTACCGCCTGGATGATTTCCGTGGATGCGGCAGCCGGTATAACAACCGGTATTTCAGCTTATGACCGTGCTCATACCATCGGTGTGCTTATAAATCCCCAGAGCAGGGCTGAAGATTTGATCCGGCCGGGGCATATCTTTCCTTTAAAGGCCCGTAAGGGCGGGGTGCTGGTGAGGGCGGGCCATACCGAGGCAGCAGTGGATATGATGAAGCTGGATGGGATTTATCCTGCCGGGGTAATCTGCGAGATCATGAACGAAGACGGTACGATGGCCAGGCTTCCCCAGTTGTTTGAATTTTCCCTCCGGCATAAATTAAAGATCTGTTCTATCGAGGACCTTATTGAATACCGCCGGCGTTCCGAAAAACTCATCGAAAGATTATCAGAAACCCGCCTGCCTACCGAAAGCGGCGTATTTAAATTAGTTTTATATAGAGACCTTACAAATAATCAGGTGCATGTTGCTTTAGTTATGGGTGATTTAGGCAGCGCAGGCGTACTTGTGCGCGTGCATTCCGAATGCCTTACGGGTGATGTATTCGGATCATTGCGCTGTGATTGCGGCCGGCAATTAAAGAAGGCGATGCAGATGATTGAAAAAGAAGGTAAGGGAGCGATCATCTATATGAATCAGGAAGGCCGCGGTATCGGGCTGGCCGATAAGATCAAAGCCTATGTTTTGCAGGATCAAGGCTTGGATACTGTCGAAGCCAA
>CAIRWO010000136.1 GCA_903882345.1 Candidatus Omnitrophota bacterium
AAGAGCGTTGATTTGCCCGAACCATTCGCGCCTATAACGGCTATCTTCTGCCCCTGCCCTATAGTAATATCAACTGCGCGCAATGCCGGAAACTTTCCGAGATACGAATAGTAAATATCTTTTAACTCAAATATTACATTACCCATGGAATCCTTCCCTTCAAATAGAAAATAATCACAATAAACATTGCTACAAAAAATAACCATACCCAATCTGTTAACTTAGTCGCGAAATCATCTAATATCACTGGCTCACCTGTATATCCCCTGGAAAGCATAGCGCTGTAAACATCTTCGCTCAGATGATACGATCTGCCCCAAAGAGCGGATATGTTCCATGCCACGACATGCTGGCCTTTTTTGTAGTGCAGGCGGGTACCGACACGACTCTTGATAGCAAGGTATGTATTTTCGATCACTTCCAATAAAAGATAAATATATCTGTAGCACATACCAATTGTCATAACAAAGATCTGCGGTACCCTAAAAATACGCAATACCTTAAGCAACGCGAAATGTTTAGTTGTAATGCTAAGAAGTACGGCAAACGATACGGATGCAATTACGCGCACCAGAAATAATGTTGCCCCAAATAACCCCTGATATGTAATTATTAGCTTTGCACCGAGTACATGTATGGTAAACAAGGCATCCCCGGGGCTAAAGAAATTGAATAGCGCTGGTATCGCGATAAACAAAGAGAATAATGGAATAAATATCCACGTTCTTTTCAAAAAGAAGCCCATATTAACATTAGAAAAATACGCAAGAATCAGACATACTATATATAAACATAAGGAAACAACGATGCTCTTTGTAAAGAGAACCGCTAAAATAAACATGAGAAACGTTACAACCTTTATTCTCGGATCTAAAGATTGTAAGAGCCCAGCCTTTGCCGCATATTCATCAGCAAAAATAGATTCTTTTAAGAATGATAAGGTCCCTGTTATAGAGCGTTCTATAAAGTTATTGTTTTTTGGCATTTAATCAATCATCTTTCTTAGACAGCAATTTCCCTATACCTATCATGACGAGCACAATTATTCCTATCCCCACGATGGCGGATATTATATAGGCAAAACTTAAGCGCGATAGGCCTTTTCCTTCCCATCCCTTAAAAGCGTAGTCGGGCATAGGGGCGCTCCAAAGACTAGAGAGCTTTGCAAGGCCTTTAGGAACGTACCCTACGAGCTTTTGCATCTCATCGGCTCCCCATTCGCCCCAAGCACCGCCAGCTTTAAAATGCGCGGGTAATAGTAGACCTAAAGGAGAAAGCGCAACCAATGCAGCTATCCCTATCAGAAATTTCGTGGTAATTTTCATGAGTTTATCTCCCTTCTTCAAGAAGTTCAGGGGATTGTTTCTGCAAATATTTAACCACAAGAGCAGTCACAATCGCTTCAACCCATCCAAATACCAATAGATGTTCTCCTGACATCGCGAATATCGCTGCTTTTAAACCATACGGGCAGTAAAGCGCTTGGCCATTCGCGGTATGGTGTAACAATGGCTGCAAACCGAATTCAACACCAGCTAAAAAAGCGGCTACGTTAATACCGATATATCCTGCCACACCGGCTGCAAGCACTCTCCTATTCGAATCTATTGGTGCATTATAGCTAATAGCCTTGTATATGTAATAACCTACAAAAGGCAAAATAAAGGCCATATTGAAACAATTAGCGCCTATTGCCGTAATTCCGCCATCACCAAAAAGAAGCGCTTGGATTACAAGCGCGACAGTTATAGCGATACAGGCTGCCCATGGTCCCAATAGTATCGCGATTAAAACGCCGCCTACCGCATGTCCGGTCGTCCCACCCGGTATTGGCACATTGAACATCATGATTACAAAGCTAAATGCCGCACCTATCGCAAGTAAGGGTACTTGTTTTACCTTAAGTGTTTTTTTCACTATTTTTGAGGCCACTGTCCATATAGGCAGCATTATTACATAGAAAAAACCGCAAGTTGTCGGACCTAAATAACCGTCTGGTAT
>CAIRWO010000137.1 GCA_903882345.1 Candidatus Omnitrophota bacterium
AAATCAAGGATACCCGCCGGTAGCCTGAACGGCGGTATACCGTAACGCAATACCCCGCCGGCCTTATGCAACCCTTCAAAAACAGTTACCTTTATGCCCCTCCTTGCCAATTCTCCCGCGCAGCACAATCCTGCCGGCCCGGAACCGACCACCGCCACCCTGGATCGCGAGAGGCCGGAGTCCTTAGCGGCTGGAGGCACTAAATTATTTCCTATTCCATAATCTCCGGCAAATCTTTCCAGGAAATGAATATTTATTGCTTCGGCAGATGCAAAAGGAAGGCCATTTTTATTCAACACGCAGGCCTTACAGCAGTTATACTCCGCCGGGCAAACCCTGCCGCAGATAGAAGGAAAATCATTTTTTTCCCGGATGGTAAAATATGCCTGCCGGTAATCTTTTTTGCTAATGTCCTTAATGAATCTTTTTATGTCTATGCCTACAGGACAACCTGAGATGCAGGCCGGATCCTTACACTGCAGGCAACGCCCTGCTTCACTAAGCGCCTCTTGCTCACTATAAACGGAAACCACTTCTTCAAAGCCTTCTATTCTTTTAAGCGCTTCTAATTCCTTGGCCGTTACCGGTTCTTTTTTCATCTCTGGTTAAGACGGGTTGTTAAGCCGGCAAATATGTTTTTCTTTATCCAGGTAAACGCTGTTTCTTTTTATTAGCTCATCCCAGTCAATTAAGCCAGCGTCGAATTCCGGGCCGTCCACACAGCTGAATTTTACTTCATTGCCAACACTCACCCTGCAAGAGCCGCACATACCCGTAGCATCGACCATCAACGGGTTAAGCGAAACAACCGTTTTTACCCCTAAACCCTTGGTTAGCAAAGAAACCTTCTGCATCATCGGGATCGGCCCTACGGCATATACTAAATCGTATTTATTCTTTGCCAATAACTCCGCTAATACGTCGGTAACAAAACCTTTTTTTTCATATGAGCCGTCGTCGGTAGTGACAAAAAATTCATGGGAAAGGCTTTTCAATTCTTTTTCCAAGATCAACAGCCCCCTTGTCCTTGCCCCTAATATTATTGTAATTTGATTACCCGCCCCTTTTAATGCCTTTGCTACAGGATAGATTTCCGCAATGCCTACGCCGCCTGCGATTAAAATTATTTCTCCGTAATTTTTAATCTCTGTGGGATGCCCTAAGGGGCCGGCCAGCGCATATAAAGCATCGCCGCTGTTTAACCTGCCCAGGGACCTAGTAGTCAAGCCGACTTCCTGAAAAATCAAGGTAACTGAACCTTTATTTTTGTCAACATCCACAACCGTAAGGGGGATCCGCTCTCCTTTTTCGCTTGCCATGAGCACGACAAACTGGCCCGGCCGGGCTTTTTCGGCAATCTCCGGCGCTAAAACCACTAACTCGGTAATTTTTGTACCTTGTATATCGCTTAAAACTTCTTTATTTATTATTTTCATAACCCCCGTCAATCCATTACCCCTATTTCAAGATAGTTTTTTGCCGTAAATATAACAAAAAATATCTTTATGCAAAATATTATTTAAATACGAGCGTTTACCCTTGTGGAGCAAGACAAACCCTAAGCGGTCATAGAAATTAGCCGCCCGGTCAGACAAAGTGGCAAAATGCACGCCTCTTACCTTTTCTTTTTTTAAATAATCAAGGTAGGTAACAATCAGCTTTGCTCCCAGCCCATGATTACGGAACCCTTCAGCGATATTGATATGCAGGGTAGCCGGGTATGCGCGGGAAAAATCCGGCGCCTTAAATTCGCCTTTTAAAAAACTCTTCAGGCAATTAAAGATAAAGACTGCGTTTTTCTTGCGGAAAATTATATTGCGTGTTATTGCTTTAAATAATAACCTGCCGCCCAAACCCTTACGGGATGAGCTGGGATCTTTTGCTCCTATGATGTAGCCGATAACCCCTGAACCGCTGACAGCAACAAAACAAGATTCTGGTTCATAATCGATAAAATAAGATGTCAGGTAATCCTGGAGCAATTCTTGATCATCAAAAAATGCTGAACCGGGATTACCCAGAAAGGCCGTATCATAGGCAATCTGCCTGACGGAATCCCGGTCGCCGGAGGAATACGGCCTGATAATAACTTCTTCCATCCTAACCCTTACCTGGTCCTTTTATATAAACCCACCAATTCCGCCTTATCTACGATATGGCCCTGCATTGCCTTTTCTAACGCGCCTTTACTTAAACCTTCTTTTAAATTCAGCTTTTTATCCAGGGCATATAATTTAAAAAAGTACCGGTGCTGCTTGCCCGGCGGCGGGCAGGGGCCATGATAAGATTTTTCATTTGCGGTGTTGATACCCTGCGTACCGGGGACGCTGTCTTCTCCAATACGGCTGCCTATGGGAATATTATAAACAACCCAGTGGACCCATGTCCCCATTGGTGCGTCGGGATCATCCACAATAAGCGCTAATTCCTGCGCCTCAGCCGGTATACCGGATATTTCCAATACAGGATTAATATCTTTGCCTTCGCAGGTAAATTGCGACGGTATGGACTTGTTATTTTCGAACTCCGGACTGGTTATCTTCATTGTCCCCTCCCCCAAAGCGAAAATATTTCCGGCAGAAAAAAACAACAGCAAAGCAACAGTTGTAAAACGCATACTCTTTAGCCTTTCAGGAAATAAAGATTATTTTAAATATGCCCGGATAATTTTCTGTTCTGATAACGGCCGGTCGGAAGGGCCGGTCGGGGTATTTTCTATTTTTTCCACGACGTCATAACCGGAAACGACCTCGCCGAATATCGTATGCTTCATATCGAGCCAGGGCGTCTTGGCGGTGGTGATAAAAAACTGGCTGCCGTTGGTATTAGGGCCGGCATTTGCCATAGCCAGGAGCCCTTTTCGGTCAAAGCCGACGCTAGGAGTAACTTCGTCTTCAAACGGCCCGCCCCAAAGCGATTCACCGCCTGTTCCCGTACCCGCGGGGTCGCCGCCCTGAATCATAAAATTTTTGATCACGCGGTGGAATATTATGCCGTCATAATATCCTTTTTTAACGAGTCCAACAAAATTTTCACAGGCCTTCGGTGCGACCTTGGCAAAAAGCTTTATCTCTATTGACCCTTGGTTCGTTTCCAGCACAACTATCTCGTCTTTCATAAGCGTATCCTCCGCAAAGGCGTTAACCGCAAAAAGGCCAAACAACAAGGCAATTAGAATGTTTTTCATGGCTTTATTATATCCTCCCGTCCTTTCACTTGCATATCAGTTTATTGAATTTATCGGCCAGTAATTTAAATTCGTCTTTTTCGCGCAGCCTTATCGGCCCGTGTTTATGGCCGTTGATGCGCTCGTCAAGTTCTTTCTCCATGCGGTAAAGCGGCCCGGCAATCCGGTGCGAGAGCTCCAGCGCGATGATCCAGATCAAAAACAGGCTAAGCGGCAGGGCAATGGCGATAATTATGTTTATCTTGTCTAGTACCGGCATTACATTATAAGCTATGGCTTCCGGGAACACCATTTGCAAGGCTAACATATGAAATATAAGGGAATAGAGGCAGGCGGCGATAATCACTGCGGGGATTACCGCTGAAGCGAAAACCAAAAAAAGCATTCTATTCTGAAAAGACGTCCCCAGGTATTTCCTTCTTCTTTTGTTATTTTTCATATCCCACCTCGATATCGTTATATTGCGCTTCGGCGGTGCTGGCGGTATTGTCTGAATTCGTCATTATCGCGATCGCGCCGGCAGGGCCGGGGTTTGAATTAAAGTATTTCCGGAAATCTTCGAAAATGTTCCTTTCCATAGTAACCCACTTTCCAAGGTTCTTTCCTCCCGATTCGACGACAACCACCCTTAGGTTCCTGAACGCCGGGTTTGAGAGAACCGTCCCTAACGGCAGATCCTCGGCCCAGATGTATTCCAGGCACTGCGACCGGAAGAACGGGAACTTGGGAAAAATAATATAGAACCTTGCCGCGTAATCGTCTTTTTCAAGCCAGGAGCTGGCTTCCGAGACGATCTTGGTCTTGGCGGGAAACTTGACGACCTTCCATTTCCAGCTGACCATGGGATCTTTTTGCGGATTAAACTTGAGCCAATGAATAATGCCGGAGGCCGACTGCCGGCTGTAAGCATTGAGTTGGCTGCCTGTTCTATCCGAGATAACGGAATAAATAACCCTGCCTTTAAATATTTTTTCTTCCCATCCATCCAGGGCGCTTTTCTTATCAAACCTGAACCAGGCAACCCCCCGGAAAACTTTTTCCTGCGGCAGTTTAATGCCGGTCAAACGGGAAAGCGGAGTAATAAATAAGGCGAGAAAAACCAAAATAACGATTCCAACGGAAAGTAGTAATGGAGGCTTGAATTTATTTTTCATATAC
>CAIRWO010000138.1 GCA_903882345.1 Candidatus Omnitrophota bacterium
ATAAGCGAAACCGCGGCAGCAATATCCTTGACCAGCTTTATCAAAACATGGTATTTGCGGGTAGTCATATCGATCATCATTTCAATCGCCGTATTAAAAATTTCCGCCATAAAAACGAGGGTGATCGTAATGCAGAGCGCGATCAGCTCAAGGCCGGAAAATTTTAAATAAACCCCCATCAGGAACGCCGCAATGCCGAGCATGAACATGATGCGCATATTACGATGGTAAAGAAAAAGGTAGGCTACGCCGTTCATTGCCAGCCGCATGCTCTTGAAAAAACCGTTAAAGCGGAAAATATGTTTCAGAACCCTTTTTCTCATTATTTCTTCCTATATGCCTCCAGATACGAATCACAATAGATCTGCTTATTCAAAATAAGCTCGGAGGTTATTGCCGCGTCCATTAATTCTTTATCTGCAGGATCTAGTATAGCAGCATCCAGGCCGTAAGCAACTGCCATTGTAAGGAAGGTGCGGTTTATCAGGCTGCGCACGCAACTACCTTGCGAAACGTTGCTTAGGCCCACGATCGTCTTGGGAGACGGCTGAGAAATTATCTTAAATTCGCGGATAGACTCTAAAATATCTTTCATCTGCGCCTGCGCCACATTTACCGGCAGGACAATCGGGTCAAGATAAAGGTCTTCTACGTTAAAATCATTATCGACACAGGTCGCCACGATTACCGCCGCAAGCTCCAGGCGCTGGTCTTTATTCTGGGGGATACCTTTAGAGCTGATCGTAATTCCGATAAGCCTGGCTTTATATTGCTTTGCCAAAGCCACGAGGATCTCCAATTTTTCCGGGTCGGCAGTAGTAGAATTGATGATCGGCCGGTTCTTTATTACTTTTAAGCCGGATTCAATGACTTTGGGCTTACTGGAATCTAAAGCAAGCGGTTTGTCAGTTACCTCTTGTATGGTTTCTACCAGCCACTGGATGTCCGAGAGCGGTTCGCGCGAGGCCGGGCCGCAATTTACATCCAAGGCATCGGCGCCTGCCTGGACCTGCTGGAGCGCGCATTTTTGGATGACTGCTTTGTCGTGCTCTTTTATTGCCCTGCCGATATTCTGGTACATCCCGTTAATCAGCTCACCGATAATAAACATTATTTACCTCTTACCATTAAATTATCAATATACTTTCCCACCTGCGCTGCTGCTTTGGGATGCCGCATTACCAAAATATCCGCGCCGGCTTGGATCAGGGCAGTTGCCGTGACTGCTTCCCAAATTACACCCCGTTCTACTTCCGGGCCCCAGGCAGGCATCTCTGAAACAGCCAGCTTTGCCTCTTTTGCCCGCCATGATTCCTGCCCGACAAAACAGATAAACGGGCTGGAAACTGTTTTATCTCCGGCTAAAGCAGCCAAACGGCTGCGCTCCATGATCGTATATGCGTATTCCAGGCCATAGCCTAAAGCGCCGATCGTCGGATTGATCACAATCCGCTCCAATGGTAAGCTCATGTCTGAAATTAAAATATTCAACTGCTTGGCAATATTTATATCTATGGGCGATTCGGCAATAATATTGTGTCCGTCCGCCAATACCGCAGCTGCCAGGGTTTTGTAGTTGTCCTGCGCAGCGCTGCCGACCAGCAAGCGCTCGCCCTTAGCCGCTTCACAACAGGCAGGCAGTACCTGATTATCCTTGGTATCGTCTCCGCTTTCCGTGATTATCAACGGGACATCGATTTTCTTTAATAAGGCCTTAATAAAATTTGCTTCCTCCGCGGCAGACCGATTACCGAATTCCGGATGCGCACCCTGTAATCTTACACAGAGGATCTCCGCCTTAAAATCCCGCACGCATTTCTCTGCCCAGGTAAAGGGGTCTTTTAGCGCCGCGCCATACGCAGAGGAAAGCTCTGCGGACCAGTCAACCGGCGGGATGTCCCAAATTTCATAAGCAATTACCGGCTTGTTTGGGATAGCACCTTCCGGAAACAGATACGGCAGCGCCTTTTGGCCGCCTATTTTAATAGTATGGCTGCGCGAGCCGCCTTCCTGTTTTGTTGCCCCGATACTCACCGTAAAAACTTCACCTGAATATTTTTCCAACATCACCTCAGTTGCCATTATTATTTTCTCCATTGTAAAATAAGTTTTTGGATTTCTTTTAAAGCGCATAGGCCGGGACTAGTGTTGTCTAATTTCCATAGCGAAGCGCCGTTAAGGCTGATTTTAGCGATCCCTTCGTCCAAAGGTACTTTACCGATATATTTCAGGCCCAGGCCATCTAACTTGACTTTTTCTATCTCTCCAGCCCAGCGGTTTATAATCAACTGCTCGGCCTTGGTCTTAATCCCCAACTGCTTGACCAAGGCGGCGATCCTGGCTGCTGCCTTAAGGCCAACACTGGTGGCATCGGAAACCACCAACAGCACATCCGCAGTCCTTGTGGTGCGGCGCGAGAGATGTTCTAAACCGGCTTCGTTATCTATTACGATATAATCGTAATCGCTGACCAACTTATTCATTACCGACCTTAAAATATTATTTACATAACAATAACAACCCGGGCCTTCCGGCTGGCCCATAGTAATAATATCAAAACCATTTTCCTCCTGGACTGCCGATTGGACGCGGTATTCGATAAAACGGTCTTTGGTCCAGCCCTGCGGTACCTTATCCGGCTGCGCTGCCACTTGATCAAGGATCGCTCCGATCGTCTCTTTTACCTCAATACCAAGGGATTCTCCGAGATTAGAGTTCGGATCAGCATCCACTGCCAGGACCGAACCCAACCCGCTTTCCTTGATCAGCCTTACAAGCATAGCTGCGATCGTTGTCTTACCTGTGCCGCCTTTTCCGGCGAGCGCGATCGTGTAGCTCATAGTTTAACGCTGGGAAATTTTGCTAAATCCGTATGCGGAAAAAATAAGGCTGCCATATATTCGTCCATATACGCCGGCTCGGTAGACAAATCCAAATAAGTCATTTTCCGGGCGATCTCTTCTGCCTGTTCCATCGCCTCATAAGATAAAAGCATTGCCCGAGCGCCGGCAATTGAACTGTTACCGACAAAAATAATCTTGTTTCTTTTAACGTCCGGCAATAAACCGATGTTTATGGCGTTGTTAATGTCGACGGATGTGCCGAAGCCGCCGGCAATGAATATTTTCGGCACGGAATCAAAATCAAGGCCCATATGTTTAAGCAAACAGGAAAGCGCAGAATAGATCGCCGCCTTGGCGCGCTTTAAATTATCTATATCCGCATCATTGATCGCGATATCCGAACTTGAATCTGCATTGTCTTTAAAGACAACTACAAATTCCCTGCCCATATCTGACTGCCTGATACGTTTATGTTCCAGGGGTTTAATCTTGCCGTCTTTATCGATGATGCCGGATCTAAGCATTTCGGCGATCAGGTCGATATAACCTGAGCCGCAAATACCCCGGGGTTTTGCGCCTCCGATAGTTTCATAGGACGGTTCGAAATCTCGGCTCGAGATCTTTACCTTTTGTATCGCGCCTTTTGTCGCGCGCATACCGCAGGAAACGCCGCTTCCTTCGAAAGCCGGGCCGGCAGAAGCAGCGCAAGAAATTAAATAATCCTTGTGCCCCAGGACAATTTCGCCGTTTGTGCCGATATCTATAAGAACATTCAAGCTTGCTGCCTGATCGTTCATGCCGCAGGAAAGCACACCGCTGGTTACATCGCCTCCCACATAGCTTGCTACCCCGGGTACGCAATACAAAAGACCGCGGGGATTTATTTTTATACCTGCTTCCGTAGCGCGGATCGGCGGGATGAAATTCGCTGTCGGTACATACGGCTCTTTTCGTATATAAGTAGGGTCAATGCGCAAGAGAAGATGCGTCATTGTGGTATTGCCGGCGCATAATACGCAGGTAAGATCATTTAGATCCACATTATGCTCGGCTATCAATTCCTGGATCATGCGGTTCATTTCTTCTGTAACCGCACAGTGCAGCTTTTCTAAACCGTCCGGCTCGCGGGCATAAATTATGCGTGTGATCACATCGCTGCCGAAAGTCGCCTGCTTGTTATAGGCTGTCTTTGTGCCGAGGATCTCGCTTTTGTTTAAATCTACCAATTGGCCGGTAAGCGTGGTTGTGCCGATATCAAAACACATTCCAAAATTTTTTAAGGATGTATCTTGCGGCTCAATCTGAGTGATCTCTGTTGTTTGGTCTCTTCTGCTTAAGGTTACCGTAACTTTCCATCCGGATGAACGCAGGAGCTCACTTAAGTTACGGATATTGACTATGCCCAGCTGCAACGCAGAAAAATTCTCGGCCTTCTTGATCCGTCCGCAGAGCCTGTCCAGATCGCTTACTTTATCGTTCAGGTCAGGCGGCTGCAAAGATAAGTATAATTTTACCGTAAGAGGCATTTTTGTAAACAAACGCTCTCTTATAGCCGGCTTCACCGGCTCAATATCCTCTATATCGGAAAAAGTCTTTTTTAATTCCTGCGTGCTGATTTTTTCAAAATCCGCGGTTGATCCACGGGGCACCTCTACTTCGATATCGCTCTGGACCTCTGAAAGACAGGCAAGGTAGACTCCCCGTTTTTTTTCTTCGGGGCTTAAGAGGCCGGTTGCCTGCATCAGCACGCTGCCTTTTTTCAAAACTACCTTACAGCGGCCGCACACGCCGTCGCCGCCGCATACGGAATTGATCGGCACGCCGGCGGAAACCGCGGCGGAAAGGATAGTCGCGTCCTTTTCTACCTCTACGGTTTTATTATAAGGATGGAAGGTAACTTTAAACCTGCTCACCTATGCTAAGCCTTTCAAAAATGAGGGTATCCCTGCCGCTTCCTTTGGCCCGACGATGATCTCCCAGCCGGTCTTATCCTCCATTTCACCGCTCATCATTGCCACATAACCGGGGATGATCAGCCGTTTATGGGAAACTGCTTTTTCTACCGCGAACTTGTTCATTGAATCGGCGATCTTTTCAGGAGTAAATTTTTCTGCCGCCCAGGCAGTGAGGACCGACATCCCTTCGGTATCTACGCTGATGATATAAGCAGGGATCTTGCTCGCTTCTACTTCTCCCAAGACTGTAAAATAGGAAAGCGAAAAATTAGTCGTTACTAAAACCGGCGATTTATCGGTTACGTTGCCTATAGGATAAAGCTTAGGCTCGATCTGCAAAGGTTTTTGCGGGTCAGTATAGATATTCTGCCTTAAGGTCAAAAGTGAAAGCGCCTGCCACGGCTCTGAACCCTTAAGCAAAACTATGCCGGCGTATTTTACGATGTAAGTAGCTGCCTCGATCACTTCCTGATAAGGATCGCTGGAGCCGGTTATTACCATAGCCGGATATCCCAGGCTGCGGTTTGATTTCTTAAGCGCCAACCGCCTGATCTGCGTCAGGTCCCAGATTTTTTCCGCAATCGGCTTGGTGCCGGTATGCAAAACTAATTCACTTATCCCCTGATTATTTAATTCTTTTGTGAGGGAGGATAAGCCGTCTAGATCGGCAGCCGTTACCGCAAGCGGGACATTGAATTCTTTGGCGATTTTCGCGATCTCCGCGGCATTGACAGCATTAGCATAACAGACCAGCGGCCGCCGCAGGCGGGATATTTCCAGCGCCGCCTTGAGCGAATCCAAATCAGCCGGCATGAGGATAATATTAAGCTTGGTATTATTTAAAATTAACTCCACTGCCTTAACGAATTTTTCTTTGCCGCCGCTTTGTTTTATTGCCAGGAGGTTTACGCTTAAGCTTTGGCCCACGCGCTCAAACTCCAGCTGATTGATCTTATTTATCTTTTTCTTAATTTCTTCATCGGTTAAATTGTCGTCTATGATAAAGCCAATGCCGCAGGGCCGGTGGAATTTTTCTTCGTGCCGGAAAAGGACAGTCTCATTGCCGATCTCAAGCCTCTTATCTGCCTCACCGATAATAACAAGCTTGATCGGCGGCTGTGACGAAGCCTCGAGTATCCTTTTTGCCTCAGCACTCAAGGAAGGACACTTGTCGATACTCACCGCTTTTTTGGCCAGCTGCATGGCAAAGGCAAGGCAGGTCACAAATCCGCATTCGCGGCAATTGGTTTTCGGCAATAACTTATAGATGTCCAGTCCCGAGAGAGCCATGCATTATCCTCCTAAAATATTATTAAAATTAAATAATTATTTATTTATCAAACTGGCGAAGTATCCCGCGCCAAAGCCATTGTCAATGTTGACCACCGTAACACCCGGCGAGCAGCCGTTGAGCATTGATAGCAGCGCAGCAAGCCCGCCGAAACTTGCGCCATAACCGCAGCTTGTCGGTACGGCGATTACCGGGCAGCTGACGAGCCCGCTTACCAGGCTTGCCAAAGCACCTTCCATACCCGCCGCTACGATAATCACCTTGGCCTTATGCAAATATTCCATATTACGCATAAGCCTGTGCACGCCGGCAACGCCGACATCGTAAAGCTTCAACACACGGTTACCCATCACTTCCAATGTAGTCGCTGCTTCTTCAGCCACAGGCATATCAGAAGTGCCGGCTGAAATAACCACAGCCATCCCTTTAGCCGGCTTTTTGGCAACAACGGAATATCCCAATCTGGCAGGGATGTTATAATTCAAACGGGGAAAAAATTTCTTTAGGTAAGTAAACGTGGCCTTATCCAGGCGCGTAAGCAGTAAATCCTGCTTGTTGGCAATAAGCTGACGGGCAATGCCCCTGATATGTTCTTTTGTCTTACCGCTGCAATATATGACTTCAGGAAAACCCCGGCGCCTGTGCCGGTCAATATCCACCTTGGCAAACCCAAGGTCAGAGAAACCAGTTTCAGAAACCATCAGAATCCCCGGAAAATAACGACTAATATTATCGTAATAATCAGAGCGGACAAGATATAAAAATCATTAAAATAGAAAAAATCTGCAACCTTTTCCTGGAAGTTTGTCTTTAAGTGCGGCTTATTTTTTTGAGCATGCGGCTTGGAGTGTTTTTTAAACTCTTCCACCTGGTTACGCTTGAACCTCAAGAACACGCCGCCGATCTTATAGGCAGGCAGGACCTGGGTTTCCGCAAGGTCAATAACCTCTTTCTCCGATATATCCAGCAACAGAGACACTTCTCTAATAGTCAAAAGTTTTTCTTCAGACATTTTTTCGTTAGCCCTAAATTTTTAACTAATAACTCGTAACTAAAAAATTACTTGCCAATCTTTCCTGCGGCGATCCAGGAATCAATGGCCTTCCGCTCGAATTTCCAGTTTTCGCCTTCTTTAAAGCCGGGGACCTTACCGGAAGATGCCCAATCAGATATCGAGTTTAAATCTACTTCCAGATACCGGGACAGCTCTTCGGAATTCAGGAAATCGTGCAACATTAAACAACGGCCTTCGAAGATCGCGCCTTCCGTAATATTAAGCTTCGCCGGGTGAATATCACCTTCGACGATCGCGGTCGGCAATAGGGTCAATCTTTCCTTAGCGGTTATCTTACCCTTAATCCTGCCTCCGACGATAATGTTGTCTCCGACGATATCGGCAAAAACTATGGCTGTCTGTCCGATGGTAAGGTTACCTTTTGTATCGAGATTACCTTCGAATTTACCGTTGATGCGCAGGTTAACAGGGTCCTTAAAACTCAAAGTGCCCTGCATTGCCGCATCCACATCGAGGATTTTCTCTTCCGGTTTCTTATTAAACGCCATTGCCCTCACCTCCTTTAAGTTTATCTTCTTTTCCAATCATCATGCCTTCAATATATCGTAGAAAGAAAAGAACCGTAAGCGTGAGGATGGTAGTAACAATAGCCGCGCTGAAGAAACCGCAGCCTACTGCCAGGCCGATACCGGCAACCGTCCATAGGCTGGCAGCCGTAGTCAGGCCTTTTACTCCCTGCCCCTGCACCATTATCGCACCGGCACCCAGGAACCCCACACCGGTGATCACGCCGGCAGCGATACGCGCCGGATCAAGTGGCGCGATATTTTTATATATATCAAAAATATGCAGCGATGTCAACATTATAAGGCAGGAACCTAAACTGACTAAAATGTGCGTGCGCAGCCCCGCTGTCCGGCGGGATATCTGACGCTCAAAGCCGATAAGCCCGCTTAACATTACAGATGAAACCAAGCGCATTGTAACCTGTAAATCCGTAAGCATACGGCCTCCTTTTTTAAAAAACCGCGTTAAGATCTAAACCTGAACTATGGCCCTTCTTAAACAGCCGAAAGCCCAAGCCCGCTACCATCGCCGCGTTATCCATGCACAATTCTTTCAAAGGAAAATGTAATGCGATCCCGTGCTTACGGGCCTGTTGATAAAATTTATCCCTCAGGCAGCTATTTGCCGCCACTCCCCCTCCGATTACCAGACGAGCTGTTTTTTTCATCTTGCAGGCAAGCAGGGATTTCTTCACCAGGGTATCGGTTGTTGCTTCCTGAAATGACGCGGCAATATCGCAAACAGCTTGCCGGTTTAATGCCTGCGCTCTTACTCGATACAAAACAGCGGTCTTTATACCGCTGAAACTAAAATTAAGCGCTCCCTGCGTACCCGAACACTGGAATTTTATTGCTTTGGGATTACCCTTTTTTGCCAGTTGTTCGATCAAGGGGCCGCCGGGATAACCTAAACCTAAAATTTTGGCGACTTTATCAAAGGCCTCACCACAGGCATCATCCTGCGTTGCGCCAAGCAGTTCTATGCGGTCAAAATCTTTTACATAGAACAAACTGGTATGTCCGCCGGAAACAATCAAGCTGACAAAAGGCAAAGGTATGGGCTGCCTGTCCAAGGCGCTGGCGTATATATGGGCATAAATATGATCGACGCCCAGCAAGGGCACGCCCAGAGTGAAGCTTACTGCCTTAGCGAAAGATATGCCCACCAAAAGCGACCCCAAGAGCCCCGGGCCATTGGTTACGCTGACCAGCTTTATGTCTCTGGTTTTTATTCCCGCGTTTTTTAAAGCAGAATCAGTAACTTGCGTTATCGTCTCCAACTGCATCCGCGAAGCGATTTCCGGGACAATGCCACCGTATTTGCTATGAAACTTAATACTTGAGCTGACAACGTTGGAGAGAATGTCTTTACCGTCCCTCACGATTG
Source organism: Candidatus Omnitrophota bacterium (assembly GCA_903882345.1). Classification (GTDB taxonomy): domain Bacteria; phylum Omnitrophota; class Gorgyraeia; order Gygaellales; family Profunditerraquicolaceae; genus CAIRWO01. The sequence continues at coordinate 9,058 of CAIRWO010000138.1, forward strand.
CCGCCGAAGTCTCATCGCAGGATGTCTCGATCCCCAGCACGTACATTACTTCACCAGTTCCGATACAGGTACAAACCGGTACCCTTCTTTTTCCAGCTGTGGCATAATTTCTTTTAAAACCTGCAGGGTAATCCGGCGGTCATGGCCGATGCCGATCGCCTTTCCATTGATCCGTGCCTTCACTTTCAATTGATAAATCTGGCCTTTTATATATTCGGGGTCATTTTTGTTATCAAGGAACACGCTCCTGCGGGCAAAGCTCAAACCCATCTTGGCGGCAAGGCTGGAGGTAACTTCTTCCGCTGAAACATAACTGTCGAGAAAATACAGGCCGCGTTTTTTCAACTCAGCAAAAATAACCGACATCGTCCTTGAGTCATTCACGGCAGCTGAACCCATATGGTTGGATATGCCCTTGGCATAACTAATGCTGCTTAAGTCGGAAGCAAGGATTTCTTTTATTGTTTTCTCATCCATGCTGGTCATAATCGTATTTTGTTCCAGGTTTAATTTTTCACGCGGCTCCATGGGAAGATGCAAGATTACTTCAAAACCTAAAGCGCGGCCTTCCTGATTAATCCGCTTAGAATAAGCCAGGTTAGGCAATATCGACAGTGTTAAAGGGTATCTAATCTGCTTTAACGCCGGCAGATTGTTTAAGCTGTATCCCCAATCATCCAGGACAATGGCGATCTTGCCTTTTTCTACGGCAGGTGCCGGCGGCTGCACTTTGATCGGCCGTCTTTTTGGACGGGAAACCAATAACCCAAAAATCGCTATTGCCTCAATAATGGCAATCCCCGCCAAAATTATAATTAAAATTTTGTAGCGCCTATGTTGCTCCATAAGTACTATCTGTTTTTATAGATCTTTATCGCCTTCAGCGCATCCACAGCGCGCATCAGTTGATTGTCGGATTTGTAATCCTCTAAGGATGCCGCTGGCGCTGTTTTTTCTTCCGGCTTATTTTCTAATTGCTCAAAAATAACCTTGGCCTTGTTTGTTTCCTGCCCCGGCTGGTTTTCTTTTTTTATTAATCCATCCTCGATATTGATGTCCGGTAATACGCCCTTACCCTGTATCTGCCTGCCCAGGGGAGTAAAATACCTGCTGGTGGTAAGCCGCAGTGCCGAGCCGTCACTCAAGGGAATGACGGTTTGCACAAAGCCTTTACCGAATGATTTTGTCCCCACGATGATTGCCCGTTTATAATCCTGAAGACAACCGGCGACTATTTCGCTGCCGGATGCCGATCCTTCGTTGATCAATACGGCAAGCGGCAGATCAAGGAATGGCTTACGTTCGCCAGAAACAAACTCAAGGTTCTGCGACTGCTTGCGGCCCTTAGTATAAACTATGAGCTTACCGTGGTCGACAAATTTTTCCGTGACCTTTACGGCAACGTCCAGGAGCCCGCCGGGATTATTGCGTAAATCAATGATCAGGGCATTCATCCCTTCTTTGTTAAGCTTATTGAACGCGGCAGCAAAGTCTTCGGGAGTGTTCTCCCGGAATTCAATCAGGCGGATGTAGCCTATGCCGTCTTCCAGGATCCTGGGGTCTTTTATGTCCTTGATTTTAATGATGTCACGGACAATTTTAAATTCTATGACCTTTTTTTCTGATTCCCGAAAAATGGTCAGGCTTACTGTTTCCCCCGCTGCCCCGCGCATCTTTTTTACCGCGTCCGTAAGCGTTATATCACGCGTCAGCTCATTATTAATTTTGACGATCCGGTCCCCGGCCTTTATTCCCGCTTTCCAGGCAGGCGTATCCTCGATAGGGGTGATGATGGTAAGTAACCCATCCTTAATCATAATCTCGATACCGATGCCTCCGAACTTGCCCTCGGTATCAACCTTGAGCTCGTTATAGGTATCTGGATCAAGAAACTGGCTGTGGGGATCAAGGGAAGAAAGCATCCCCTTTAACGCGCCGTAGATCAAGTCTTTATTGGAGACCTCGTCAACATAATCCGTCTGGATAATTGCCAGGGTGTCGGAAAAAAGCTCCACCTGTTTAAACAGATCGTCCTTTTTCTTTTTATCTATTTCCGATACGGCAATAGAAGTAACGACAAAGATAACGCTAAAAACGATCAATACGCTAAGAATTTTTTTACGCACTCTCCAACCTCCGCTTTAACATCTCCTGAACTATTTTCGGGTTTGCCTTACCGCCGGTCTTCTTCATTACCTGCCCGACAAGGAACATCAGGGCGTTAGTTTTGCCCGCGCGGTAATCAGCAACCGACTTTGCATTTGCGTCAATTACTGCGCCTATCTCCTGATCTAAAGCACCTTCGTCGGAAATCTGCGCCAGGTTCTTTTCCTGAATGATCATCACTGCTGTTTTACCACTGGAAGCCATCTCTTCCAATACGGCCTTTCCCGTCAGATTAGAAATTACCTGTTTATGCTCCACAAGATCGATCAATTCGCAAAGATTATCAGGAGAGATATTGACTTTGGAAATTTCGCTAGCCATACTACTGGCTGCCCCTGCCAAAGGCCCGATCAGCCAGTTAGCTACCGACTTCTTATTTTTATCTTTATAGGCCTTAAAACAGTCCTCGGCATAAGCCGCGTTATTTTTATTTGAAACCAGTATCCCGGCATCGTATTCTGATAAGCCGTATTCTTTCATAAACCGTTGGCTTTTTTCTTCGGGTAGCTCCGGTATAGACTGCTTTATCTGATTTATGTTATCCTGCTTAATGATAAACGGCGGCAGGTCGGGCTCGGGGAAATAACGGTAGTCCCTTGCCTCTTCTTTGGTGCGCATGGGTAATGTTTTTAATTCTTTGGCGTCCCAGAGCCGGGTTTCCTGAACGATCGCCTGGCCGTTTTCCAGCGCATTCTCCTGCCGCACGATCTCATAAGCCAAGGCATCCTTTACGCCTTTGAATGAATTCATATTTTTTAATTCTGCCTTGGTGCCTAAAATTGTCTCGCCTTTTTTTCTGATGGAAATATTGGCATCGCAGCGCAAGGAACCCTTTTCCATGTCGCAATCGGAAACATCCAGATATTCTACGATGCTCTTTAACGCGGTAAGGTATGCGTATGCCTCCTGCGGGGAATTGATATCCGGTTCGCTGACGATCTCAAGCAAGGGAATACCCGCACGGTTAAGGTCAACGAAACTTACGTTATCTGTGTGAATTAATTTACCGGCATCTTCTTCCAGATGCGCGCGCTTGATACGGATACGCTTGAGGTTATTGTCAACGCTGATATCCAAAAATCCATCCTTGGAAACAGGCAGGTCATACTGTGAGATCTGATAATTTTTCGGAAGATCAGGATAATAATAATGCTTGCGGTCAAACTTGGTATATTCCTGCACGCTGCAATTTATGGCCAACCCAACCTTAACCGCATATTCCAGGGCAGTTTTGTTTAAAACAGGCAAAGAGCCGGGAAAACCTAAACAAACAGGGCAGACGTGCGTATTCGGCTGAGCGCCAAATTCCGTAGAGCAGCCGCAGAATGCCTTGGTTTTGGTGCTGAGGTGGATATGAACTTCCAGCCCGATCACTACTTCGTATTCCATATTTTACAATTTAGGTTTTTCCAAATGCCACGGCGTATTCTGCTCATAGGCATAAGCTACGCGCAAAAGCATTTCTTCGTTAAACGGCTTGGCTAAAATTTGTAAGCCCACCGGCAGCCCCTTTTTGGTAAATCCGCAGGGTATGGAGATTGCCGGAATCCCTGCCAGGTTAACTGAGATCGTATAAATATCGGATAAATACATACTTAAGGGATCCTGCGCCTTCTCTCCTATTTTAAACGCCGGGGTCGGAGACGTAGGCGTAACAACGCAGTCAAAATCTCCGAACACGCGGTCAAAATCCTGTTTGATCAAAGTCCTCACTTTTAAGGCCCTTAAATAGTAGGCATCGTAATAACCGTGCGATAACGCGAATGTC
>CAIRWO010000139.1 GCA_903882345.1 Candidatus Omnitrophota bacterium
GGTATGGTGACCAGCTTTTCCAATTTTTTCACTTCCTGAGCCTTATTGTTTAAATGGTTTTCTTTCATTTAAACCTCATCCAAAATATCGGTAAGGATATCAGAAACATATTCTAATGTCGGTATGATATGGCTATATGTCATGCGCATCGGCCCGAGGACTGCGAGCCTGCCTATTGGCCGGTCGTTGATCCGGTAACTGGAAACCACAAGGGAACAATTATTCATTTCCGGGCAACCGAGTTCTTTACCGATATAGATCTTGACCTTTTCCTTAAAATCACGGTTAATGATCTCCAATAGGTCTTTCTTTTCTTCGACCATCCTGATGAAAAAACGCATCCGGTTTAAATCCTGAAATTCCGGCTGATCCAGGATAAAACTTATCCCTTTGTAGAAAAACTTATTTTCCGATTCTATCGAAGAAACGATGCCGGCGTAATGCGTAAGCACGGAAATGATTTCAGAAGCCCTTTCTAGCGTTTCATCAAGCCGCGCGATCTGGCGTTTAAACTCATGTAAAATCTGCTCTTTTTCTTCGTCTAAAAGCTCCAGCTGCGAAAGCAGAAAATCAACATAATAACGGTAACCTTTATCGGTTGGTACCCTTCCGGCAGAGGTATAAGGATGCGTAAGAAACCCGGATTCTTCAAGTTCAACAAAGATGTTCCTGATCGTAGCTGAGCTAAGATTAAACTCGCTGGCAATATCTTCCGAGGCAACCGGAGAAACTTCCTTGATATACCTGTTTATCACAGAAGACAAAACCGCTCTTTTTCGGGAATCGTAGTCAACGATCCTTGCCATATACTTTACCTTTTATTTGTATTGGTTTTAGGGAAATTAGCACTCTCTGCATTAGAATGCTAAAAAAATACTTTATCATAATTTCTTATTTTGTCAATAGTTTCATCTTGGCAGCATAGATAAAATCAGCAGCTACCTTTTCCAACCTTACGCGAACAAGATAGTTTGCCAGATGTTTCTCAGACCTTACCCTTACCTTAATATAATTAGCGCTAGACCCTTCCCAGCAGGCCGGATCGTCTTTGCATCGCCCTTCTAAAAGCACGCTTGCTTCTTCACCCAGAAACTCATCTCTATAAAGGAGGGAACACTTGTCGGCAATTGCTCCCGTACGCCGTATCCTTTCTTTTATTATTGGCGGCGGTAACTCGGCCTTAAAATCACGACTGGCAGCAGTGCCAGGCCGGCGGGAATAGGGGAAAATATGCACTTTTAGCGGTATGATCTTTTCAATCAAGCGCAAAGTATTCTCAAAGTTAGCCTCGGTTTCTCCGGGAAAACCGACTAAAACGTCGGTAGTGATAGCTACGCCGGGGATGCGTGTTTTTACTTTTTTGATCAGGCTAAGGTAATCGCCGGCACGATAGCCTCGCTTCATCAATTTTAAGATCCGGTTGTCGCCGCTTTGCAAGGGGATGTGCAGATGCGGGCAGACGACCTTAGAAGCAGCTATTTGATCCAGCAATTTAGTTGAAATATCGCTTTTTTCAATAGAGCTAAGCCGCAACCGCAACAACCCTTGCAGATTTTCCAGGCTGGATACGACATCAATCAAACTGTCTCTGGAAGGCAGGTCTTTGCCGTAGGAACCAAGGCAGATGCCGGTAAGGACTATCTCCTTAAAACCTTTATCTACCAGACACTGGCCTTCACGGATAATCTGTTTTAAGGGCTTGCTCTTTGAGCGCCCGCGTACCAGCGGTACCTTACAATAAGAACAAAAATTATTACAGCCGTCCTGTATTTTTAAAAAGGCGCGCGTATGGTCGGAAAAACCGCTTATGCCCATACCGGCAGGAGAGTGGTTGTTGCCTTTATTGCCGTTCAATAAATCAATAATACTGGTTTTATGCTTATTCTTAACGATCAAACTTGAAGCTGCCGCAGTTTTAATCTTGTCTTCATCTAATTCAGTAAGACAGCCGGTAACAATAATTTTTGCGCCAGGGTTTTCCCTCTTTACCCTACGAACCAGATTAAGAGAATCCGTATCCGCCCGATGAGTAACGGTACAGGTATTGATAACATAAACGCCGGCTTTAGTTTTACTACCGCAGGCTATCTCCCTGTAGCCGGCCCCAATAAACCCCTCTCTTATTTCCTGCGTTTCGTATTGATTAACTTTACAACCCAGGGTAAAAAACTTAACGGTTTTCATCTAATCTAATAAAACTTGCTACGCTGACAGCCGCAGTTTCCACGCGCAGGGTAAGCTCACCTAAGCTTACGGGAATAAATCCTGCAGCTAAGGCCAGAGCTACTTCCTTAGGCGTAAAATCACCTTCCGGCCCGATAAGGAACAACACACTGGCCGGCTTATGCGCACCTAAAACTTCCTTCAAGGTTTTACGCTCGCCAGCCAAAGAAGGTATTAATCTTAAATCATAACCTATCTTTACCGATTCTTCCAGAACCTGCGTGAAGCTCTTTACCGGGCTGATTTCCGGAAGGCTCATCCTTTGGCTCTGTCTTGCTGCGCTTAAGGCCACCTTATGCCAGCGGTTAAGCCGCAGCGATTCTTTAGTTTTATCCAATTTTACGATCACACGTTCAGTCAACATAGGAATTATTTTATCTATGCCCACTTGCGTCAATTTATCGACAATGTCGTCAAACCGTGAATTCTTTGGTATGGCACAGGCAGCGGTAACCATTAACTTAGCCGTGCTTGGAACGCTGCGTTTATCTTTTATGTTCAATACCATATTTTTTGATTTAAATGCTTCCAGAGCGCAGCTGTATTCGTTACTCTTATCATCACAGACAACCATCGGCTCGCCTGGCTTAACGCGCAGGACATCTTTAACATAGTGCAGCAAAGCCGTATCGGAAATCGTTATCTTGCCGGCCGCAATATCCCCTGATAAACAAAACAGCCTATGCATCAGAAGCCCCTCCTTACCAGCTGTATACCCAAAAATATTAAAACCGCGGCACACACAAGATTAAATATGCGGGAAAATAACGGCTTAATCTTCAACAACGCGCGGGGAATAACCCCCGCAAACACCGCCAAAAGCGCGAGAGGCGATAAAAGTGTACCCAGGCCGAATGAAAAGGCGTAGATTGCCGATAAAGTAAAAGACTTAGAAATTAAGGCAACATAAGAAAACAAGGCGAACAGAGGCGCACAGGGCAGCAGGCCGATAATCAGGCCAAAAAGAAATATACTTTTTATGTCCTTTTCCAATAAATTTTTATAGACAACCCGGCAGACAGCCGCATCCATGTGCCTGCCCAATGCCATAAGCATACCGATACAGACAATGAATCCGCCGCCCAATATAAACACGTATTTTGATATGCCTTCAAAAATCGTTTCCGTAAAAAATTTGCCCAGGCAGTAAACTAAGATGCCGAGAAATACATATACAGTTATTCTTGCTAAAGAAAAGATGAGATACGAAACGAGGCTTTTGGTTATATTCTTACCCGAGCCGGAGATATAAGACAAAAACAGCGGTCCGCAGCTGGCAAGGCAGGGCCCCGCGCCGAAAGAAACCCCCATAATAAATAAACTGATAGTTATCCGAAACATTGAAATTATTTATTGACGGCTTAGTATATCCTTTTCGGAAAATACTTCGGCGCTGAAGATGTAGATTTCCGTGGCTTTATCTTTCCAGGCATTGGCTGGAAGGCCTGCTTTCTGAGCGCAGAGGCTGGAAAGGAACTCCTCTTTTGTCCAACCGGTCTCTGTGGCTACCTGCGGTAAAAACACGCCGCTTCTATAACCCTGTTTTATCAAAACACCATGCTTGCCCAGTTCTATCTCATCGCTGGAATTGACTCTCTTTAAGGGCGAGAGTACGGAGATCTCTATTTCAATATCTTTTAATTCCGCTAACCCTACGGGAGTAAAACGAGGATCTGCCGTAGCTGCCTCTACGGCCATATCCCTGATTGTCAGATATAACGGCTCCTGTCCGATCATGCTCCCGATACACCCGCGCAACTGGCCGTGCTCGCCAAGAGTTACAAACGCTCCCATATCTTTAGTCAGCAGAGGATCAGTTTCCCTAACTTCCAGTTTTTTATTCGTCTTCAAATACGTCTCAATAGAGTTACGGGCCAGCTGCAAAAGTTTTTTCCTTTGTGCATTGTTTAGCATCGCCGGTTCTCCTTTTTCCTGGTCAATATAGCAGCTGGAATACCCAACTGTCCATTGCCCTTTTATCTTTTTGCCGGTAACAACAGCGGAATTGGTGTGATTCAAAACTTCCAGCTTATTATGGCCTAACTGTTTGGCTAAAATAACAGCGGAAACCGCAGGAAAACCGCCGCAAAGCTGAACCTTACCTTCCCGCAATCCATAATACAGCGCTTCGGCATCCATATTTTTTAGATATGCTAACGTCAATTTATCTATTGTTTCGCATTCGTCATAGTCATAACCGTGATACATATCGGTTGAAACAATCACCAGTACATCCTTGCGGCTGCCGATTGCTTCTTTAAGTAAAACGGAAAATTTATTACAGGTTAAAAAAGCGCAGTCGCCCATAACTACCGGTACAATTTTAAATCCTGAGAGGACCTTTTGCAGAAATGGTAACTGCACCTCTACGGAATGTTCCTTTGCGAAAGCAAGCGGCTCAAAATAGACATCCTTATCCCTATTAAGCAATTTAGCGCTGAATTCACTGTCTATTTCAATGTCTCCCAAGGGCGTGCGGAAACTCCCTTTAGGATAGACAGAAACGCCTGCGAAGGCATACTGGTGGCTCGGACCGATAACGATTACCGTTTTATAAGGCCTGCCTTTAATCAATTTATAACCATACGCGGCTGTTGAGCCGGAATAAACATAGCCGGCATGCGGGCAGATCAGGCCGAATATTTCGCCTTTGAATGAAGCAGGGTTTGCCGAATCAAGGAATCCCTCTATCATGGCCGATAATTCCTGTTTGTTATCAGGATAAAAAGCTCCGGCAACATTAGGCTCTTTTATATCCTGGGCAAAGACATGAAAACCAAAAAGTAAAAAGGTAAAAGTAAAAATTATAAGCTTATTTCCAGACACCGGCGATCACCTCCCCGCAAAATTTGCATTTTCCTTCTACCACGTCATTCTCTAAGATAAAATATCCCCGGCGCTGGATAATCGCCTTCTTGCACTTCGGGCAATAAGTGTTCTCTCCAGAGCTGCCGGCAAGATTACCGATATATACATACCTCAGGCCGCAGTCCATGGCAATTTTTCTCGCCCTTTCCAGGGTTTCTACCGGCGTTGGGTTAATACTGGTGAGTTTATACATTGGGAAAGCTCGGGAAAAATGCAGCGGCGTATCCGCTCCGAGATTATCCCTTATCCACAGGCACATCTTGGTAATATTTTCGGAATCATCATTAAAACCCGCGAGAATAAGATTGGTAATCTCAATATGTACCCCTTCCTCTCTTAGGATCTTTAAGCTCTTCAGGACCGGTTCCACGCTAGCTTCTGTAAAGCGTGAATAATAATCATCCGTAAAGCCTTTAAGGTCAATATTGGCCGCATCAAGATATTTTGCCAGTTGCCTTAACGGCTCTTCGTTAATGTAGCCGTTTGAATGCATGATGTTTTTCAGGCCCTCGGCCCTCGCTAGCTTTGCCGTATCAAACATATATTCATAGAAGATCGTCGGTTCAGTATAAGTATAGGCTATTGTCAGGCAGCCCGATCCCTTTACCTTCCTTACCAGCTCCTGCGGCTCGAGGCTGACATATTCTACTTCTTCCGGACGTTTCTGGGAAATTTCCCAATTCTGACAAAACTTGCATTTCAGGTTGCAGCCGGCAGTAGCAATGGAAAATGTCCTTGTCCCGGGGAGAAAATGGAACAACGGCTTTTTCTCTATCGGATCCTGGTCATTGATCGAAACGAGCTTGCCGTAAGAAAGCGTATAGAGTATGCCGCCCCGGTTTTCCCTGACTCCGCAAAAACCCCTCCTGCCTTCAGGGATTACGCATTTACGGGGACAGAGCTGGCATTGCACAGTGCTGTTGTCAAGCTTATCATAATAAAGCGCCTCGTGCAGTTTCTCTTGGGAAAAGGCCGGCTGCGCTAGCAGACAGACGGTGAGTTGGAAAAAAATTAGTAGTAAAACAAATCTAAAGGAAGGTTTCATACGATAGTGAGTACGAAGATGTCGCACTCGCTGCGACATCCAGGCACTACGCTTAATTCGCCAGCTATTTCTTGTCGGCGAATTACACCGCGCAAAGCGCGGTGCTGCCTTGAGTGCCCGAAGATGCCGAAACACATTGTTTCGGCATCCACCAATCATTCCATTAATGGAATGATTGGTGGAGCAGATGGGATTCGAACCCACGGCCTTCGCGATGCGAACGCGACGCTCTCCCAGCTGAGCTACTGCCCCGATGAATTTTATTATTCATTAAGTTAGATAATTATACCACGATTTTAAGAATGGATAAATAGTCTAATTTGTGCTGGAGGGTATCTTAATATAGGTATACGTCCTCACTTCGGGATTTGTCGGAGAGGTAGCATTGGCAGGATCCCAGCGTCCCCCTACTTTAATTGCAACATAACCAGTAGTATTGCTATAAGTCACATTACCGGTGCCTAAATCGGTGATGATATTATTCGCGAGTACCTCAGGAGGAGGATTCGTAAGGTTGCTATAATTGCCATAATACCGCAATTGATAATTAGTGGCGTTATAGGAATAGGCGACCTGCATGAGAACAAGCGCTCCGGTAAGATTATAGTTAGATGTATTTATTTCGAGCGCCGTGTCGTTGCCAATAATAGAAAGATTATTGATAGGCCAATGGGTCGTGTCGCCGACTGCATTAGCCATTGTCCTGCTCATGTGCTCCAGGACATAAGCAATAGAATCTTGCAATTTTGCGCGCCGGATTACCGTAATTACGTTTTGCCTGCTGAAGTTACTAATGCTGGTAAAGCCAAGGCCAATTAACGACAGCAAAACCACAGCTAATATCAACTCCAGGAGGCTTAAGGCTCTCTTATTAGGATTATTGAGGAACGTCACTCTCATTCCAGGCAATATTAATTGTTACGCTTGTCAGGTTGAAGATCGGGCTATTGAGGCGGCTTGTATAGTTTCCGGTATAGTTCTTGTCCAATCCGCTGGTAGTCGTGTTTATAGTAGAGTTAGTGCAATTCCCTTGTGACGCCAGGCAGCTAGCACCCCAGGTATCCTGTCTGACTTGGAATTGTAAGGGCTCTAAAAATACCCTCCCTAATTCTCCTGCCTGTAACCTTGACCTGCTATGATAGATTAATTTCTTAGCCGAGATAAAAACGCTCATTAAGCCGAGCATGATTAAGGAGAGGATGAACGTTGAGATCAAAATTTCCAAAAACGTAAAGCCCTTCTTAATCATAAACAAGAATATTTTTTACCACGTGCCGTTCGAAGTAGTATCGTTGGCGCTTTGGTTAATCCACATAACGCGGCTATCATAACCCGCTCTCTGCGCCTTACCCGTAAAGAGGGTATCGGTAGCGCTGTCGACTTTATAATTCCAGTTAATGCTGGCTGTCGGCAAGGCCAGCTTCAAATAGCTGTTTATGTCAGTGGCGCTGGTAGCGTTAAAATACATAGTCATTTCCAGCTTATAAATTTTTTCGGCAGCTTGAATAAGCTTAAGATTGGCACTTGCCTCTTGGTCTAATGAGTTCTCTCTGGCTTTGTTGAAACCGGGAAGGGTAATAATCGCTATAACTCCCAGGATCACAACGACAACAATTAATTCTAGTATTGTGAATCCGGGTTTTTGTTTATTTAATTCATCTGACTTAATATGGCGCACCCAATGTCCAGGTATCCTCACCGTTATCAAAATTAGTAAGGAGAGTAATCACGCCGGCAGTCGCGGCGTTAGGGACTTTACCGCTTACTGTGCATCTTGTAGCAACAGCAGTAAAGGTATCGCCGGAAACACCGGCAATGTCATAGGTAAAATAATGCGTGCTTGAGCAGCTAGAAGGAAAGTCAAGGCCAATACCCACATCACCGAGAGTTGACGAACAGGCACCGCTCTGCTGTTTCACGCCAGCTTGGTTAGTACGAATGTTTCCGAGGATTGTTCTTGCTTCTGCGCCGCGGGACTTCTCCACCATTTTTGCATATTGAGTGACGGCGAGAGTAGCCAATATGCCAAGAATAACAATAACTACGATTATTTCCAGGAGCGTAAAAGCTCTTTTCATTATTAATTCGTTGGCATATTACTATGCCTAAAAAACAATAAACAGTTCTCCAGCACTAACAATAACTCTGAAGGTATTATAACCTCTAAAAAATTAATATGGCGCTGTTAGCGTCCAAGTATCTCCACCGTTATCAAAATTAGTAATCAAGGTTATTGTTTGAGCGGCTGTGTAGTTCGGGACCTTGCCGCTTACTGTACATCTTGTAGCAGTAGCGGTGAACATATTACCAGACACAGCGGCAATGTTATAGCTAAAATAATGCGTGCTTGCGCAGGCAGAAGGAAAGTCAACGCCAATGCCCGCATCACCGATAGTTGACGAACAGGCGCCGCCCTGCAGCCTCATCGCAGCTTGGTTAGTACGTACAGATCCGAGGATTGTCCTTGCTTCTGCGCCGCGGGCCTTCTCCACCATTTTTGTATATTGGGTTGCGGCGAGAGTAGCCATAATACCAAGGATAACAATAACTACGAGTATTTCCAGAAGCGTAAATCCTCTTTTCATTTCCCCTCCTTTTTTGGTTAATAGAATTAGTTAGCCTAGTGATATAATATAATAAAAAAACTTCTTGTCAATACTTTTATATATTATAATTTTTTACATATTATCCTCCCATCTGGGATAATTTTAGTATCGGCAAAAACATCCCCACGACCATAATACCGATAATGGCGCCCATAAATAAGAGCATAATCGGCTCGAACATTGAGGTAAAACGGTTCAAAAACGTCGTTACAAACTCATCATAAAAAGAATTTATCCTCTTAAACATCTGGGACAGTTCTCCGATTTCCTCGCCGACAGCAACCATCTGTACGACCATCGGATCAAAAAAACCACTCTTTTCCAACTGCTGGCTCAACGATTTACCATCCCTGACGTTTTCTTTGATCTGCCGCAGGATATCCGCTACGACCAAGTTATCAACGCTGCGCTCGGCGATCTCCAGTGAAAACAAGATCGGAACACCGCTCTCAATAAGCGTGGACATCTCCGAAGAAAACCTTTCAATTGCCATAGCATGAAAAAAATCTCCTAAAAGCGGCAACTTAAACAAAAGGGATTCAAAGTTTCTCCTGCCTTTGTTTGTTTTTATATAGCTCCTGAGCAAAAATACTCCGGTAGCGACCACGCCGAATATAAGCAGCAGGTATCTTCTCATAAAATTGCTTATTGATACGAGTATCTGGGTCAAAAAGGGCAAGGTCATATTGAAGCCTTTAAATATATCTACAAAAGCAGGGATGATCTTAACCGTGAGGAAAAAAAGCGCCCCGAACCCGGCAAATAAAAGTATCGCCGGATAAATAAGGGCAGAAATAATCCTTTTTTTAAAATCCTCGGCCCTTTCCAGATAACTTGCCAGGCGGCTGAGGACAATGGCGAGGTTTCCGCTGGCCTCTCCGCTCTCTACCAAGTTAACCCATAACTCTGAAAAAACTTTCGGATGCTTAGCCATCGTCTCATGAAGGCTTAAGCCGGCCTCCATATCTCTGATCATGATCGTTATGATCTCATAAAGCCTGCGGCTATCGACTTGTCTTTGGATTATCTCCAGGGCCTTTAAAATGGTAACCCCGGCCCCCAGCAGGGTTGACAGCTGACGGCAATACAAAACTAGATCCGACTGCCTGACGCCCCAGTGCCTGCCTTTCTTGGCTGAAACGGGTATTTCGGCTTTGGCGCCCGGCTTAAACTCTTTAGATTGAGACGTAATAGTTATTATGACCAGGTTTTTTGCGTGTAACCGGCTGGCAAGCTCATCGAGGCTGGAGGCCTCTTCATAAGCAGTAATTTTTTTCCCTGAACGATCCCTTGCCGTATAGAAAAAACTCGGCATCAGTCGCCTCCCAAGACGATTGAAAATGCTTCTTCCAAAGAAGTGGTGCCATTTTCAACTTTTTTGATCGCTGACTCATAAAGCGTCTGCATGCCTGCGGCGCGCGCCACTTCTCTTATCTTAGAAAAAGATGCCCTTTGGTTAATCAGCTCCTGGATCTCTTGATTTATAACCATGACTTCAGCAATACAGCTTCTGCCTTTAAAACCCGTCTGGCCGCATTTTGAGCAGCCTTTTGGTTTATAGATCAAGTCTGTCTTAAGCGTTATCCTTTTCAGCTGTTCCGCAGTCGGCTCTTCTGCTTCCTTGCAATCCGGGCATAACTTCCTGATCAAACGCTGAGCAACAACCATTAACAGCGACGGAGCAATCAAATACGGCTCGATGCCGATGTCAATAATACGGGTAACTGTAGAAGGGGCGTCGTTAGTATGGATACTGCTTAGTACCAAGTGGCCGGTAAGCGCGGAACGCACGCAGATCTGAGCCGTCTCTAGATCCCTGAC
>CAIRWO010000140.1 GCA_903882345.1 Candidatus Omnitrophota bacterium
CCCAGCGCCTGCGGAAAGACAAACCTGGCGATGCTGATCCCTCCCGAAGGGCTTAAGGTAAAGGGCTACAGGATATGGACCGTGGGGGATGATATTGCCTGGATGCGTATTGATTCCGATGGTTCTCTCTGGGCGATCAATCCGGAAACGGGCTTCTTTGGCGTTGCGCCGGGGACCAATTCCAAGACCAATCCTAATATGGTCGAGACGATCAAAAAAGACACTATTTATACAAACGTTCTCTTAAAACCCGACCGGACTGTCTGGTGGGAAGGCGCAGACGGCGAAGTTCCCGAGGATGGCATAGATTGGCAAGGTAAGGCTTGGAAGCCGGGCATGGTAGATGGGAATGGAAATCACGTTAAGGGAGCGCACCCCAATAGCCGTTTTACTGCTCCAATCGTAAATTGTCCTTCTGCATCCTTTCGTTTAGAGCAGCATCATGGTGTTCCGATCTCCGCGATTGTTTTTGGCGGCCGCCGGGCACACCTGGCGCCTTTAGTCTATGAATCTTTTAACTGGCAGCACGGTGTGTTTGTCGGAGCAATCATGTCTTCAGAGCTTACCGCGGCACAGGTAGGTAAGCTCGGACAGGTCCGCCGCGACCCAATGGCAATGATCCCTTTCTGCGGCTATAATATGGCGGATTATTTTCGGCATTGGTTGGCAATAAGCCGGCAAATGAAACGGCCGCCAAAGATCTTCCACGTGAACTGGTTTAGGATGGATGATTCGGGAAAATTTCTTTGGCCCGGCTTCGGAGAAAATCTGCGGATTTTGGAATGGATACTTGACCGTTACAATAACCGGGTGGAAGCCGTAAAGACACCCATCGGCTTTGTACCGGCGCCATATGATATTGACCTTACCGGCCTAAAGCTGCACAAGGAAACAATGGAGAGGCTTTTAGCGGTTGACAATAATGAATGGCTTGAAGAGCTTAAGGCCGTAAAGCATTTCTTTCTGCAGTTTAAAAAAGACCTTCCGCAGGAATTATGGGATGAATATGAGGATCTGTGCAGTCGCCTGAAAGCCGGTTAAATGGATAAAACAAAAATTTTATTATATACGGATTTTAAGGATTTAAAACTCTTTCGCCGCGGTAAAGTCAGGGATGTAGATGATTTAAACGATAAGCTGCTTATTGTTTCTACCGACAGGATTTCCTGTTTTGACGTAGTCCTGCCCAATGGTCTTCCCGGTAAAGGTAAGGTCCTTACCAGTATTTCCTGTTTTTGGTTTGATTTTATTAAGGATATTATTCCGCACCACCTGATAACCGCCGATGTTAACCAATACCCCAGAGAACTGCAAAAATATAAATCAGAGCTCGCTGGCCGCTCAATGTTGGTTAAGAAAACAAAGCCGCTTCCGGTAGAATGTATAGTAAGGGGGTATCTCTCCGGATCAGGATGGAAGGAGTATCAGGCTAGCCAGTCGATCTGCGGGATAAAGCTAGCCGCAGGGCTGGTTGAATCAGGCAAGCTTTCGGAAACGATATTTACTCCTTCTACTAAAGAAGATAAAGGGCATGACATAAACGTGAGCCAGAAACATGTAGAAGATTTAGTGGGCCTAGCTACAGCAGGCAAATTAAAAGAAGCCAGCATTGCCGTATACCAGGAAGCTTCCCGCTATGCCCTCGGTAAAGGGATTATCATTGCCGACACAAAATTTGAATTCGGCATGGACGGGGATAGGCTGATAATCATCGATGAGGTATTAACGCCGGATTCTTCACGCTTTTGGCCCCTGGATCAATATAAGCTCGGCCAGCCCCAGCCAAGTTTTGATAAACAGTTCGTGCGTGACTACCTGGAGACCATTAGTTGGGATAAGACCCCGCCAGCCCCGGAACTCCCCGGAGAAATTATCTCTAAGACAAGCGAAAAATACCTCGAGGCTTTTCTGCGGCTTACCGGCAAAGAACTAAAGGTTTAATAAAAATATGGCAATTTTTAAGAAAATTTTATCGGTTTTTTTGAGGGTAGGCATAAGCATCGCCCTTTTAGTTTTTATATTTCGGCAGGTGGATGAAAAATCCCTGTTGGCCTTGGTGAAGAATGCCGATAAGCCGCTTTTGTTTTTTTCTTTCGTCATTTTTTTTATTGCCTATCCGTTGTGCCTTTTCCGTTGGGAAATCCTGCTTAAGGCAGCCAAGTTACACCTCCCCTTAAAACGGGTAATCATATCTTTTGCCGGAG
>CAIRWO010000141.1 GCA_903882345.1 Candidatus Omnitrophota bacterium
ATACCGTCTGGATGTGGGCATGGAAGTACCGCGAGCCGGTGCTGGATATGTTCGAAATGATCACCGGAAACCGCCAGAATTATGCAATGTTTAAGGTCGGAGGCGTGCGCCGCGATATCAAAGACGAAGATATTCCGGTATTAAAAAAGACCCTGGATGAGTTGGCGCCGGCAATAGACATGTTCCGCGGCGCAGTAATGGATGACCCGGTAATTAAAGCAAGGTTAGTCGGCGCGGGGATTTTGACTAAGGCGCAGGTAATTGACTGGTGCGCTGTGGGCCCCACCGCGCGCGCTTCCGGAGTGAATATCGATGTACGCCGCGATGAGCCTTACGGAGCAATTACTAAACTTGACTGGAACGTGATTGTGGAAAAGGAAGGCGACGTATTCGCTAAGACAAAGGTGAGGATACTGGAAATGTATGAGTCGATCCGGATCATCCGCCAGTGCCTCGATAATATACCCCGCGGAGAAATCGACGCCGATATTAAAGATGTGCCTGCCGGAGAAGGTATCGGCAGGGTAGAGGCGCCGCGCGGCGAGTGTTTTCATTATGTAAAAACCGACGGCACTAACCGGCCGATCAGGCATAAGATCCGTGCCCCCAGTTTTATGAACGTGGCAACCAATAAAGTTTCTGTTATCGGCAATACGATATCCGACGCCGCGCTTACCCTGGCAGCGGTTGATCCCTGCTATTGCTGCACCGAAAGGCTGGCGGTAATCAAGAAGCCTGAGGATAAAAAAATAATGAACGGTTGGGATCTGATCAAACTTTGTCAGGAAAAAACAGAGCAGTTGAAAAAGGCAATGCAATGAATAAATTTTACCCCTGGTTTAGATCAGATAACCTTAACGGTTTTATCGGCTTAGCCATCGGCCTATTCGCTGTCCTGACTTTGCTCTATTCGGTTAAGTTTATGGCAGGGCATCGCCGGCTGATTGAATATTACGCCTGCATTGTATTAACCGCAGTTGCCTCGTTGTTAGTGATTTTTTCCAATCATTTGATCATACTTTTAGCCAGCTGGGGGTTTCTCGGTTTAACGCTTTATCTTTTGATCAACATGGGCGATGATAAGGCAAGCGCAGCCGCGAAAAAGGCATTAATCATTGTCGGCGGCACGGATGCGTTAATGCTCTTAGGCATAGGCATAATTTATTATCTTACCGGCACGTTCCAGATGGACAAGATAAAAATTTCCCTGTCCTCCAACGGGTTTCTCCTGCCCCTCTGCGCTTACCTGTGTATTGCCGTGGCCTGTTTTGCCAAGGCCGGGGCAATGCCTTTTCATTCCTGGATCCCCGATTGCGCCCAAAGCGCGCCTGTGCCCGTGGTCGCATACCTGCCGGCTTCTTTGGATAAATTACTGGGGATCTATTTATTGGCAAGGATCTCCCTGGATTTATTTGTGATCAATAACGCCATCATCAGCATTATCCTGATGCTTAGCGGCGCCTTTACGATCATCGCGGCAGTAATGATGGCCTTAGTCCAGCATAATATGAAGCGGCTGATGGGCTACCATGCGGTTTCCCAGGTGGGTTATATGATTTTAGGTATCGGCACGGCAAACCCGATAGGAATTGCCGGCGGCATATTCCATATGCTTAACAATGCTGTTTATAAATCCTGTCTCTTTTTTAGCGGCGGCAATGTAGAATACCGCGCAAATTCGTCAGAACTTGATCAGCTGGGCGGCTTGGCCCGGGTAATGCCGCTTACCTATATCTCTTGCCTGATTGCCAGCCTTTCGATTTCCGGGGTGCCGCCTTTTAACGGCTTTGTTTCTAAATGGATGGTGTATCAGGGGATCATTAACAATTGGCAAATGGCAGAAAACAGATGGCAGATGATCGTACCGATACTTTGTTTAATCGCAGCAATGTTTGGCTCCGGCCTTACCCTTGCCAGTTTCATGAAGTTGATCCATGCGGTATTTCTCGGCCAGCCGCAGGCTAAGCAACGCGCCAACCTAAAAGAAGTGGCCTGGCAAATGTGGGTTCCCTGTATAACGCTGGCGATTATTTGTGTTGTTTTCGGCGTCTTTGCCAATCAACTCCCGCTTAAATATTTCATTCTTCCGGCTGTGGCCGGTGTGGGCTTCTCCGGAGCCTGGTATGCGGGATTCTCTACCTTGCTTATCATCATCGGCTTGGCGTTGGGGCTGTTCATCTTTAAATTCTCCAAAGAGAAACTTAACCTGCGCCAGGACCGGGCATTTATCGGAGGAGAGGATATGGATTTAAGAATACATCCGGTCACGGGAACGGAATTTTACAATACGGTCAGCGAATTCGGCGCCCTGAAGAAAATCTATAGCCGCGCCGAAGCAGGTTTTTTTGACATCTATGAGCAGGGAAAGAAACTTATTAGCGCAGCCGGTAAAGTGTTCCAGTATCTGCACAATGGGATTCTGCCGACTTACCTGGTCTGGATGCTCCTGGGGATGCTCGGCATATTTTTTATATTATTAAGATAAGATGGAACTGCACATACTTTTAATATTTATGATTTTTGCGGCAATCCTCGCTATCGAGGTTAAAGATTTATTATCCAGCGTAATTGCCATGGCTGCCGTGGGTTTTGCGTTATGCCTGGCGTTTTTGATTTTAAAAGCGCCGGATCTGGCAATCACCCAACTGGTAGTTGAATTGCTGTGTTTAATTATCCTGATCAAGGCGACGATTAAAAAAGACCTGCCTTTGGTAATTGAGGGCCGTTGGCTGTTTAATACGGTATCTACTCTGGTATTTATTATCGTCTTCCTTTTCTTTTCTTATATCGCGATGAAAGAACTGCCGGTTTTCGGCAATCCGACCATGGGTTTGGTTAGAAGGTATTTATTGGAAGAAGGGGTGAATAAGACCGGCGCAGTAAACATTGTCAGCGCGGTAATCCTGGATTTCCGGGCCTATGATACGCTGGGAGAAGTTGCGGTCTTGTTTACTTCGATAATCGGCATTATGGCTATCCTGCGCCGCAAAGGCAGAAAAGAAATACTTGAAGAAGACACCAATGGAAAATAACAAAAGCGGCATGACCTTATTTGTGAAAACCTCCAGCCGCCTGGTAGCGGTTCTAGGTTTGATCTTCGGCATGCATATTATCCTGCATGGCCATCTTGCCCCGGGCGGCGGGTTTGCCGGAGGGGTAATCATCGCGCTTTCCTTTGTACTTTTGATCCTTGCCTTCGGCAAAGACGCGGCATTGAGCAAGCTTTCCTTAAAACTGGCTTCCAATTTGGAAAATGTGGGGGCGTTATTATTTTTGATCATCGGGTTGTTGGGTTTCTCGGGCGGGGCATTCTTTTTGAATGTCCTGGTTAAAGGAAGCCCGTTCAGGTTATTCAGCGCCGGCACCATCCCGTTAAATAATGTCGTGATTGGTTTAAAAGTGGGAGTAGGATTATTTGTTATTTTTCTTACACTGGTAATTTTGGAAAAGTCAAAAAAAGAGCAATAAAATGAGCACTTATTTATTGTGTCTGGTATTATTTTGCATCGGCCTTTACGGCCTGCTGCGCAAGCGCAACTTAGTAAAGATAATTGTCGGCCTGGCGATTATGGGCTATTCGGTAAACCTGTTTTTTGTCCTCTTGGGTTACCGCCTGCACGGCCGCGCGCCGATAGACGCCCCGGATCAGGTCATCGAGAACATGGTTGACCCTTTGCCGCAGGCTGTGGTGCTTACTTCGATTGTTATCGGGTTAGGGGTTATGGCACTCTTGATCTCCCTGGCGATCAGGATTTATGAAAAACACGGAACGCTGGATATTACCAAGATAAGGAAGCTTAAAGGTTAATATGCTGAAGGCAAATATCATTCCCCTATTCGTGATTATCCCCCTTTTAAGCGCTTTCCTTATTTCGCTTTTGGGAAAGTATTTAAAACGCCAATTTATTTATGTGTTTTCAAACATATCCTGTTTTCTGCTTTTATATTTTTCTTTCTATGGCTTAAATATGCTGCGTAGTTGCGGCAGTAATATTTTTGTCTATAAGATCGGCGGCTGGGCTCCGCCGTTTGGGATCTGCCTGGTCTTTGACGGGCTCGCCGGTTTTATGCTCGTGATCGTGAATCTCATCGCTTTCATTGTCAATATTTATTCGCTCAATTACATCGAAAAATATACGGATAAACCTAAATTCTTTACCCTAGTCTTCCTGATGCTCACAGGGATGAACGGGTTAATCGTCACCGGTGATCTGTTTAACCTTTACATTTTTCTGGAAGTTGCCTCTCTGTCAAGCTATGCCCTGGTTGCATTTGGCACGGACAGCGAAGATCTCGAGGCGTCGTTTAAATACGCGATTATGGGCTCACTGGCATCGATATTTGTATTCCTGGGGATCGCTATTTTATACGGCTTTACCTCCACTTTAAATATGGCGGATATGGCAATGATCATCGCGGAAAAAACCGGCAGCCGGATTATTCCTTTCGTAAGCGTGCTTTTTATTGTCGGTTTTGGCACTAAGGCGGCACTGATGCCTGTTCATGCCTGGTTGCCAGACGCGCACCCTGCAGCACCGGCATCGATTTCCGCGATGCTTTCCGGTGTGTTAATTAAGACCCTCGGTATTTATGCTTTAGCGCGGATTTTATTTAACGTTATCGGCATCTCTAGCGCCATTTCTTCGATATTAGTGTTTTTAGGCGCGCTTTCCCTGTCCGTAGCCGTGCTTTTGGCATTCGCCCAAACCGACCTAAAAAGGCTGTTAGCTTACAGCTCGATAAGCCAGGTTGGTTATATAATTTTAGGTATCGGCTTAGCCACGCCGCTAGGGATACTTGGCGCGTTGTTCCATTTATTTAACCACTCGGCAATTAAATCCTTGCTTTTTTTAAATGCCGGGGCAATTGATTACGCCGCCGGAACGCGCGATTTGCGGGAGATGTCCGGCCTGAAAGAAAAAATGCCGGTGACTGCTAATACCAGCCTTGCTGCTTCGCTGTCTGTGGCGGGGATCCCGCCATTTGCGGGTTTTTTCAGCAAACTGATCATTATTTTTGCCTGTATAGAGAAAGGTTATATTGGTTACGCCTTTATCGCCGTGATCGGCTCTATCCTTACTTTGGCGACATTTATGAAGATGCAAAAGCTTGCCTTCTTCGGTAAATTAAATGAAAAATACAATTATCTCAAGGAAGTGCCGTTAGCAATGAAGTTATCCATGGTGGTTCTTGCCGTTATCTGCGTTTGCGGCGGGCTGCTGCTTTTGCCGCGATGGAATTTTTTTCTTAGCGATGCAGCCAATGTATTACTGGAAGGCAGCCATTACGCAGTCAAGGTTTTTGAGGCGGTAAAATAAAATGAAGACCAAAATTACATTATTTATTATCAGTTTTATGATCTGGATGCTTTTAGACTGGCCTCTGGATATCCAGCATGCCCTGATAGGCTTACTGGTGGCGGGGGTGGTGATTTTTTTAACCAGGGATATCTTCACCCAGTCTTTGCGCTGGGGGCCTATCCGTACTTTCCTGGGGTTAGGGGCTTGTATCCCGTTTTTCTTTTGGGAATGTTTAAAGACTAACGTTGATTTTATTTTAAGGCTGCTGCATCCGAAATTACCGGTCAATCCTGCGATCGTAAAGGTTAAAACTACGCTTAAGACAGACATCGGCCTTACCTTTTTGGCGAATTTGCTTATGCTCTCATCGCGCGGAATCTGTATTGATATTGCACCGGAGAAAGATATGCTTTATCTCCACTGGATCGATATTAAACCCGGAGATCACCAGGCAGCTGCCCAGTCAACCGTGGATAAATTTGAAAAGAAATTAAAAATGGTATTTGACTAAAGATGAAACTTAAATATTTACGCTGGTCTGCGGCGGTTTTGTCGCTGATTTTGGTACTCTTATTTATAAATATTTATCCGATCCCGTCTTTACTCGGTTGGCAGTCGTCGTTTTTGGCGCGTTGTTTTTTCATCCTGATGATCTGCTTTGCGATTTGCTTATTGAGGATTGTCTTAGGCCCGACCTCGGTAGACCGGGCGGTAGTGATTAATGCGCTGGGAATCCTGATCGTGGGTTTTTGTGCGATTTTAAGCATACCTACAGGAAGAGATTGGTACCTGGATATTGCCATTGCCTGGGCCTTGCAGAGTTTTATCGGGGCATTAGCTATAGCCAAATACCTGGAAGGAAAAGGATTAGATGAGTGAAATTATCGGTACGATTTTTATTGTTATCGGCCTGGTGTTTGATATTGCCGGCTGCATCGGCTTGATCCGCCTGCCGGATGTATATAACCGGCTTCAGGCAACTACCAAAAGCATTACCTTGGGGACTTGCAGTATCCTCCTGGGGGCATTTATTATCAAAGGATTTACCGGTATCGGAGTAAAATCCCTATTATGCATTATGCTTTTGTTGCTTACTGCGCCGGCAGCCGCGCACGCGCTCTCCCGCGCCGCCGATATTTCAAAAATTAAAGCCTGGGAAAAAAAAGATGCGTTATCCTAAATTAAGAGAACTAAAAGAGGCAATAAGGTCGCTGGTAGGCAAACCCTACACAACGCGGTTTCCTTATCAGCCCCATAAGCCCTACGAAAGATTCCGGGGAAAGCCGGAATTCCATCTCGAAGATTGTGTCGGTTGCACTGCCTGCTTACAGGTTTGTCCGACCGGCGCAATAACTTTCCAGGACGAGGTTAAAAAAGGCAAGGCAAGGCGGATTTTAAATGTGCAATGGGATGTTTGTATTTATTGTGGCCAATGCCAGGCAAATTGCCTGACCGGCAAGGGAATTATTCTTTCCCAGGAATTTGATCTGGCAACTACCGGTAAAAGAGAAGACCTGCATCAGGCGATCGAAAAAGAACTTGCCCTTTGCGATTGCTGCGGTGAAATTATTATGCCGTTTGACCAGATAAGCTGGGTGGCGCAGAAATTAGGGCCGTTATGTTTTACCAATGCCTCGGTTTTGCTTTTTTATTTAAGAAACCTATATCTGGCTTGGCTGGAAAAATTTTTGCATAAAGAAGAAAAAATGCTGCGCTCTGACCGTATTAAGCTTCTTTGTCCGCGTTGCCGCAGACAGGCGGTAATTGCATCTTAATTTCATTTGCATTTTTGCGAATAAGTATTAGAATAAATGAAAATGTCATCATTCAGCGAGAGGGGGTGAGTTTAGGATTATGAAGAAAACGGGTTTTATTATTTTAGCGTTGGCAATCGGCGTTTGCCTCTGGGGATGCAGCAAAAAGGAGCCTTCCGAAGAATCAGCGCAGGAGCCGATGTCAATAGAAACTCTCAGCACAATGAGTACGACCGAGACAAAGGCAGCTCCGGCAATGAAACCGGAAGCTAAGCTTAAGGAAACAAAGCCAGCGGCAGCGCCTGAAGCTTCGGCAGCAACAGCAGTCACTCAGGCCGAGCCTAAATTAGAGCCGCTTCCGCCATCCGGCCCTTATAAGCCTACGGTCAGCGAAATTCAAACGGCACTTACGAATGCAGGTTATTACAGCGGTAAGGTTGACGGTAAAATCGGCCCCAAGACAAAAAAGTCAATTGAAGAATTTCAAAAGGCAAACGGCCTGCAAGCGGACGGTAAAGTCGGTCCTAAGACTTGGGTAGCTTTGAGCAAACACCTTAATGCCGCGGTCACGGCACCTGCCAAGAAGCAGGCTGCGAAGAAAAGATAAGCTCGTTCCCTTGAAAAGCGGATAATTATGTTGTATACTTTAATTGCCGATAAGGGTAAACCCCGGGAAACCGGGGGGCGCAAAGCCTCAGGCCTAAGTTGCTCTACAAAGCCATATTCTTTGGGGAGGCGAAGTTAAGAATAGCTCGGCATGTAGGGGCGATATGGTGGCTGGGTTGCCGAAACAGATGGCCGCGAGTAGTTTAGTTTTTGGCCTTTATCGGCGCCTGTTTTATTAAAAATCCCAACAAAATTTTCTTTCAAGATTTTGTTGGGATTTTTTATTTTAAGGTGTTATAATTGAAACAATAAAGTGCAAAAAAAGGAGAAAATCCATGGATTCCGGGCCATCAATCAGCGCGGCAGCTCACGAAATAAAGAACCAGCTGGCAGTAATACTTCAGGCCGTTGTCTATATAAGGGACGTGAGTCAACAGGACGACGAAAGAATTAAAATGACATTAGGTTATATCGAAGAAGCAGCCGGGAAAGTAGATAAGATTGTAAACAGCGTGGTTGATGCGTCGCGGCCAAAGGGTTAGATATCGGAGGGAAAAATGGCAAAGAAGAAAATTTTAGTCATAGATGACGAAGAGGCGCTCACCAGGCTGGTAAAGTTAAACCTTGAAGCAACCGGGAATTATGAGGTGATGACGGAAAACCGGGGGTCTCAAGCCCTGGCGGCGGTGAAGGCATTTAAGCCGGATTTAGTATTGTTAGATATCCTTATGCCGGATATGGACGGTTCTGACGTCGCCGGGCAAATAATGGCAGACAAAGATGTTTCCGATACGCCCATCGTTTTTTTAACCGCGATGATAAGAAAAGAGGAAACTAAAGCCAGCTGCGGTGTTATCGGCGGACATCCATTTATTGCCAAGTCCGTAAGTATTAAAGAACTTATCAGTTGTGTCGAAAAAAACGTGCGCAGGTATTAACCGCCATGATTAAATTTCCCAACGACTTTTTGTGGGGTGCTGCCACGGCTGCTTACCAGGTAGAGGGCAATAACGCCAATTGCGACTGGTGGAAATGGGAACAGGACAGCGGCTTAAAGGAAGTTTCCGGACGCGCCTGCCGGCATTACGAGTTTTATAAAAAGGACTTTGACCTTGCCCAGTCGTTCAACCATAATGCCCACCGTTTGTCAATTGAATGGAGCCGTATTGAGCCGAGGCAGGGCGAATTTTCCGAAAAAGAAATCGGCCACTATAAGGATGTAATCTTGGCTTTAAGGCAGCGCAACATCGAGCCGATCGTTACCCTGCACCATTTTACCAACCCGTTATGGTTTAGCGCATTAGGCGGCTGGAAGAATAAAAATGCGCATACCTATTTTTTACCTTACGTAGAAAAGGTCATTGAGGCATTGGGACCCGATGTGCGCTATTGGATAACCATAAACGAACCGATGGTTTATATTTATCATGCCTATGTTTTAGGGGTATGGCCGCCCCAGGAAAAATCATTATCCCTGGTGAAGGGAATTACGGATAACCTGTTAACGGCCCATATAAAGGCTTACCGGCTTATTCATGATATTTACAAACGGAAAAAACTGCCTTCAGTCTCTGTAAGCATTGCCCAGAACCTCCAGGCGTTTGTCGCCTGTAGGCCAACCTTAAAGAATAAAATTGCCGTATATCTAAGAGACAGGCTTTATAATTTTGCTTTTATTGAAAGGCTTATCCGCCGGAAGGCAATTGATTTCATCGGTGTCAACTATTACAGCCGCAGCCTGGTAGACGCCGAGCAGTGGGGATACCGCGAGCTGCTGCTGGGCATCTGCAGGCACAATCACTTACCCTTAAAGAAAAATTCCCTTGGTTGGGATATTTATCCTGAAGGGTTGGGTGATTTACTGAGGAAATTAAAAAAATACAACCTGCCGGTATTGATTACGGAAAACGGCATCTGCACGGAAGACGACAATCAGCGGTGGGAATATATCTCTGC
>CAIRWO010000142.1 GCA_903882345.1 Candidatus Omnitrophota bacterium
GGGACATATTTGCCGGCCGCCGACTGAATGCGGCAAGGACTTTGGAGTCATTGAATATCACTTGGCTTCTATTGTCTTGGTTTCTTGAATATTGACCAGCCGGTCGGAAAGCCGGTCTAACCTTTTCTGGCTGTCGGTATATTTAGAGCCGGCATTCGCAAGGTGCGTGCCGAGAACATCAAAATCTTCCTTAAATTTGTTTATCTCGATAGAGAGCGTACTTAAGTTTTTCAAGATCGCCTTGGCATTCTCTTCGATCTTAAGCCCCTTAAGCCCCAGACAGATTACTTGAAGATAGGCGTAGAATGTATTTGGCGAAACCGGGATGACTTTCTTGGACGTGAAATAAGAAAACATATCTTCTTTTATGATGATCTCGTAATACACGTTTTCCGCGGGGATATACATAAACCCGAAATCATAGGTATTCTCTTCCGGCAGGATATATTTGGCGGCGATCTCATCAACGCGGTTCTTTACGTCCTGAATGAATTTTTTACGGTAGGCGGCCTTCGTTTGCTCGTCAGGTGCATCCAGCATCTTCTGGAAATTCTCCAGGCTGAATTTCGCGTCAACAGGCACCAGCCGTTCTCCGAGGCGGATTACGGCATCCACCGCTTCCGAAGACTTAAACCTGTATTGAGTATGGAAATGGTCCTTGGGCAGGACCTGGGACAATAAATTTTCCAGCAAGGTCTCTCCCATCTGGCCCCGGAATTTTGGGGCGCGCAGAAGCTCCTGCAGGCTGGAAATATCCTTGCTTATTTCATATATCGACCGGTTGGTTTCTTCAAGCCTTCCCAGGTTTTCCCTGATATTGCCGAAGATGCCGGTGATATTTCCCAGGTTCTGGCCGATGGCATTGCTTGATTGCTGCAGGGAAAGGGTCATCTGGTTGAGCCGCTCATTAACCTGCGAAGAAATTTTCAGCACCACCGCGATGATTGCGATAGCAAATGCGACAAATAATAAAGCGATAAGCCAAAGCATAAGCCTCCTGTTACTTGTTTATTAAGTATACCACTTTATATTATTTTTCTAAAGCAAATAATCCTTTTTTACGCGCTGGAGGCTGCGATAAATGTTCTTCTTTACATCCGGGCAGGTTTTTTTCATCTCGCTGATGATCTTAGCCATTTTGCAGCGGTTGGAGATTTCTGAATTCGGACATTTACAGTTATGATTCGGCAGCCCGGCAGCCTTGGCGAATTTTACGATCATATATTCTTCTACATAAGCAAGCGGCCGGATAAGCGTGATCTTGCCCTTAAACAACTCTTGCTTAGGCGACATCGCCGAGATTTCGCCATGAAAAAACAAATTCATCAGTATTGTTTCTATGATGTCGTCCATATGGTGGCCCAGCGCGACTTTACTGAAACCAAAACGATTAGCAGTCTCAAACAGCGCTTTCCTCCTGTTCCAGGAACACCAAAAGCAATCGATATCTTTACGCTTGATTTTCTTCAGCGCGTCGCATTTTTCAATATGATAAGCTATGCCGATTTTTTTAAAATATTTCTCCAGGGGCTTGGCAACGGATTTAGGATAGCCCATATCGATATGCACAGCCAGCAGCTCATATTTTATCGGCACGAACTTGCGGCGGTCGTTCAAGACATTTAAGAGCGTCAAGCTGTCTTTCCCTCCGGATACCGCGACTGCGACCTTATCGCCGTCGGACATCATCCCGTAGTCGGTGATCGCCTTGCCGACGCGCTTGGAAATATAAAACTCCGCTCCCGTTATAATACCCATATTCCTTAAAAGGACCGTTTCCTGATAACCCTTTAAATAACAATGGGTTCCTATGGAACTGTCCCTGTTACGATATTAAACTGTTAAACAATCTCTTTTATTGGTAAGCTGATCAATAGGGACAGTTCCTACAAAACTTATTATTTCAGATATAGTTATAAGGAAACGGTCCTTACTTAAGTTACCTGCCGGAGGCAGTGACCAGTTCTTTGATCTGTTGGCTGACCGGATGGTTCAATAATTCTTCAAGGTAGAGCGGAACGGCCAGGGACCAGTTTTCCGAACTGATCGTGCCGGGACGGTTAATCCTGTATTGGTAGGGGTCGCCTTTCAAGATATCGGCAAGGTAAAGCCAGTCGGTTATCAACTGTATGCAGAATATCGCCTGCGAACCCAGCGTCAGCTTCAATACCGCCCGGACGATTTCCGCATCGGCCTTTTCCCGCATTGGCCCGGGGATCCTTAGTACCTTCCAAAGCTTTTCCTTTTCCTGATAAGAGTTTTTATAGAGGTCAATGAAATCAGCCAGGTCTTCTTTTCTTTTACCTAGGATATGCACCAACACGTCAACGGAATTAATACTGTTCAACCAACGCAGCCTTGCATGACAAGACAGGTTAATATCGAAGAGTTTATCTTTTACCTGAAGGAAGTCGATCTTGCGTTCGTTACATTTACGGATAAAAAGCGCTTCATCTACCGTGCCGGCCTCATTTTCCCACCACGCCGGCCAATTTGTCGTATCGTGCGTAGAAAGCATTGCCACGGACAACTGCCGGTATTCATGAGGCAGAAGAAAATCATGCCGGGTTTTCCAGTCCTTTACCCAACGCTGTACGTCATTACCGGGGATACCTAACTCCTTTAATGTCTCTGTGCAGTCTTTAGGGATCACACCCAGGTCTTCGGCGCAAAGAAGCAGTTTTGTGCTATTTATAATTTCTAATAGCAGGCCCCTGCCGTGTTCTTTCCACACCCCCTCTTCCCATGGGTCGAAAAAACCATTCAACCCCTGATTAGCCAAAGGTTCATCATAATGAATGCTCCAGATCCTAAAAAGTCCCACCACATGGTCTATCCTTAGTATATCGTAAAAATTCTCTGCCACCTTAAGCTTCTCTTTCAAATACCTGTAACCGTCACTGGCTATCGCCTTCCATTCATAGGTCGGCATTCCCCAGCGCTGGCCTTTGGCGCAGTACATATCAGGCGGCGCACCGGCGGCAAACCCCAGCTTAAAAAATCCCGGATGCGCCCAGACATCGGCGCTGTCCCTGGATACCAGTATCGGCAAATCTCCATTGATTAAGATACCTTTTGCCGCGGCGTATTCTTTGGCGGCTCTAAACTGCCTGTAAAGCTGCCACTGCACCCACATCTGGAACATAACCTCTTCATTATGTATCCCTTGGAACGTCTTTAACTCGGAGGCGTCCCTATCCTTATAGCAAGCCTGCCAATCATACCAGGCCCTCTCTTTAAGGTATTTTTTCAGCACCTTAAATAATGAAAAATCAAGCAGCCAATAGTTATTATCGATAATAAACTTTTTAAATTCTCCGTTCTCACAGCTGCCTTCCTCAATAAACATGCTCCAGAGTAAATCCGTCTTTGCCTTTTTGATCCCGTAGTCAATGCGGCCGCTGCCTGCAGGAAAGGTTTGTTTTATTGCCTCAATTTTTTTCCGGATGGATTCTTTCTGATAAGAATCGAGCAGGCGCAGGCAGATGTAAGCCGGCTCTAAGGCGAACGAACTTAGCGAGTCGTACGGGCAGTATGCAGATCCGGTCTCGTTTAACGGTAAAAGCTGGATAATGGAATTACCTGTCTCAACCGCCCAGTCAACCAAAAGCTTCAGGTCCGCAAAATCGCCGATACCCACACTTCCCCGCGAATAGACGGAAAATAAAGGCGCCAGGACCCCCGCTCTCTTTTTTACGCCGGTCTTCTGCCATTCGTCTTTTGCCGCAGTAGTTAACAGATAATTACCGAGGTTATCGCTCATATATATTAAATTAACGGCTCCATGGTTAAAGCAGGATGATTGACTTTCGCCAGGAAGCTTACCAATTCTTCCGCGGTTGTAGCAATTGTCTCATCGGCGATCTTATCGATCAAACCGGATTCGCCTAATTCTTCCGCGCGCTTCTTAAGTTTATCTGCCAAAATATCCTTTAGCTCCTTGGGCATCCAGACCACCCGTTTAAGCCCGCCCTCCGCGCTGATAAATTTTCTGCTGACGATATAAAGCTTGCCGATCCCCAGGAACCCGGGGGTCTGAACGCCGCCGCCCACAGATCCGGCAAGCGTGGTAAAAGTCATACCACTGGGGGTCATGCCGGAATGATCACGGTGCACGATCATCACGCCGTTTGCCTCCGGAATAACTGCCGCGATGCATTCGAAACAACCGCAGGACGACTGCGGAGCGTCCATTAACGAATACATGCTTACCTTTTCCACGGTTTTATTGGACTTATTATAGATAAATTCATTAATATTCTTCCATTGGCCAAGCCTATCATCCGTAATCCCGCCTTTTATGATCGGCTGGTTCGGGCCGGTAGGCGTAATTTCATAAGATGCCTTGGCATCCAGCCAGGAATAGGCTCCGCAAAGGCCCAAGCGTTCGGGCGTTACTATACAGACATGATTAGGCGCGAAAGACTGGCAGAGTAAACAGGAATAAAACGTATCCACGCTTTCATCGTTCATCCCGCTTAAGCGCTCGTCGCGTTCGCCATAGGCCTTCTGCGCTGTGGCCACCATTTTGTCTACGTCCTCCTGACGGGTATAAAGTTTAACCTGAACCTTATCCACGATCGCGCTGTATTCCTGATGCAGCATCGCATGCAGGATCACGCCTAGGTGCTTTAGCCGGAAACCTTTGTTAAAGGTGTCATTGGATATCCTTATCCAGTTCATATCCCGCTGGCCAACGTGCATTATGCCCATCGCGTAATTTACAAAGCGGTGGATCTGGCGCTCTAAGATCGGCTCAAAGTCTTTCTGCATTTTGCGTCCGGCAACTTCGGCGATGATTGCCAGCGGCATTGATCTCTTGCCTTTTTCCAACTGATCTATATCCGGGCCGATCAGCTCGAATTTACCGTCTTCTACTGCGTTGGATTCCAGCGTAGTCAAATACTCAAACGCCGCGCTGGCTTTACCGCCGAATTCAACATACAGCTGCTCGCGGCGCACCCGCTCTCCTTCAAATGCCGCGGCATAAGCTACGGGTATGGGGACTGAACTGACCTTTACTTTTATGCCCCTTACTTCAATACAGCGCGGCACAATATTTTTATAATTGAGTTCCTTGACCAGCGCTTCATAGGTCGTAATACCGGAGGCCTTGATTTCCGGAATATCCGTATCTGCGATCACCGGAAAACCCATATTTATTGCCGCGGCAGCCGTAGCGCATTTGATCTCGTCGACCTTACCCAAAGCCAGGGCAAAAGCAAGCACGCGTTCTTTCATATACATCAGGCACTTCTGGGCCTCGCCTGGTTTAACCCCGCCAAAAGTCAATGCCGCGCGGATCGCCCAATTCAAGGCATATACAGCGGATATCGTATCGCGGCCGTAAGGCACGATATAATTATCCCAGCCCATCTGGATATTTTCTTCCAACAACTGGTCGATTATCGAGCGGCCTTCCGACTGCGAACCGACAAAGATCAAGATATTTCTCTCCTGCAGCTGCCGGATGATCTCGACTGCGGTTTTATTATCCGGAGCAGCGCCCAATATCGCGGCAAATCCCGACATACGGCCATCTACCAGTTGGATGCCCAGCGAACGCAAGATATTATCGGTAAAAAACCCGTTACAGTCTTTCTGGGGCTCCTGTCCGTAGAGATAACGCAGAGCAACAATGATCTCTTCACAGAACAATGTCGACATACCGGCATTTAAAGCATCTCCCAAATAAGGAAGCCAGACTTTCTCCGAGGGGATATCCGGTAAAAGGGATTTCGCGTGCTCAAGGATCGGCAACACATCTTTTAATGTTTCTACCTTTGCCCCCAATAACGCGTTTGCCGCGGGCAGATAAAACGCGGTTTCCGGAAAACCGATCTTTTGAGCCGGCCCTTTTTCCTTGATTGCCTTATCTAAAAAATCCGATGCCTGTTTAAAGATATCCTGTGAGCCGCGAATAACCAGCTCTGCTATAACTTTAGACATAGAGAGTCTCCTTGTCTTTGATAAAATCCATAATATCCGGATAGCCGAAATTTTCGCTCAGTAGTCTGCCTTTTAAAGACGCGATGTCCACTTTCTCCCTGATCAACCTCAAAAATACACCGCTATTTTTTATGTCTCCGACAAGCACTGCGCCGACAAGCAGATTATTTTTGACGAGCAATTTTTTATAAATATTCGCTTTTGTATCAAGTATTTTTAATTCTTCAAAAGCGGGGTCTTTGCCTGTATTAAAAATACCTAAAGACACAACCGGCAAACCGAAAAATTCCAGGGAATTCATCCCTAACGCGCCCTCATAATCAACTTTATCCCCGGCCATATTCATTCCGGCGATCTTGCCCTGTTCAATTGCCACCGGCCAGAGAGCATTAACGGAAGATTTTCCCAGCGTTAGATCAAACGCCTCGCATACGTCGCCTGCCGCGTAGATGTTGGCAACATCCGTCTGCAAAAGATGGTTGACGACTATGCCTTCGTTAATTTTTACCTGGTTGTCTTTAACCGAATCAATATTCGGAGAAACGCCTTTAGCGGCAATTACCAGAGAAGAGCCGATCGCCTTACCGGAGTCCAGCTTAACCGCTTTTACTTCCCCTTCGCCGATAATTTCTACGGCATCCTGCCCAAGTAAGAGTTCAATACCGTTCTGCCCCAGCTTCTGCTGGACAAAAACTGCTGCCTGGGGATCCAGCACCTGCGACAATACTTGTTTAGACTTAACTATGACCTTTACTTCGATCTTTCTCTTGCTTAAGGCATAAGCTGCCTTAAGTCCGATCAGGCCGCCGCCTAAAATACAGGCGGTCCGTGTGACCGGCAGCAGGCCTTCGATATCTTTCGCGTCTTTTAGCGTGCGGAAACCATATACGCCGGTTTTCTTTATTCCTTTTACTTCAGGAAATTTGGGGGAGGCGCCGGTAGCGATAAGCAAAGAATCGTAGCCCAGTTGGCTCCGGTCTTCTAAAATAATCCGGTTCTTTTTGGGGTCAACGCGGGAAACCTTTTTATTTAACAAAAGTTCTATATTATTATCCTTATAAAAATCCGCGCTGCGGTATAAAATCTTATCTTCTTTTACGTCGCCTGCCAAATAATACGAAATGAGGCAGCGGCAATAAGAAGGGTTATCTTCGTCGGAAATAATCGTGATCTTGGAATCTTTATCGGTTCTGCGGATCGCCTCAATTGCCGCAATCCCGGCAGCAGAGTTACCGATGATTATAAACTGTTTCATTTGCTTAAGACCTCTTCCTCCCAGATGATCGCCCCGGTCGGGCAGGCGACAATGCAGCTAGGCTCGTCTTTATCTTTACACTTATCGCAGCGCAGGGGTATTTTAGCCGCGATATCCGGCCGGATCGCTCCATAAGGGCAGGCCATCACGCACATCCAGCATCCCACGCAGCGCGCCTTATCATGGCTTACCCCTTTTTCTTTATCAAAGGTTATTGCCGCCGCCATACAGGCATCCAGGCACTTGGGGTCCTTGCAACTGCGGCAGGAAACCGGATAATTCTTGCCTTTTGAGAAGAGGATTTTTTTTCTTGGCAAAGGCGGGATCTTTTCCCGGATCGCTTTTAACAAATCCCCGCTCTCAGAATGCACCACGGCGCAGGCGATCAAGCAAGATTTGCAGCCTAAACATTTATCTGCTTTGTAATATAATTGTTTCATTTTTTATTGATAGATTAACGGGCTTAAATTTAACGCTTTACGTTTTTTATCGATATGCCGGATCATCAACTCGGCCATCTTAAGCGGATCATCGCAAAATTCAAACCTGCCTCCTACGCTTTCTTCAAGTCCGTTGGTCAGGTAATCCGTCAGGTTTTTACTGCCTAACGTGGAAAATGGGCTGGCGCCGAAGATCGTATATACGCCGGAGGCGACAAAATAAAACCCGATGGCGATTGCCTTTTCCGACATCCATTCCGGAGCGCAACCGGCTGCGGGAAGATCCGAAAGATCTTTACCTAATCCGCCTTCCTCGATGATATGGGACGCGGCAGTTAAAATCCGCGAATTATCCACGCAAGAACCTAAGTGCAGCACCGGCGGAATACCCACTGCCTCACATATTTCCTGCAGGCCTTTGCCCGCGTAAATTTTTGCTGCTTCGGGAATAAGCAGGCCCTGTTTTGCGCAGGCGATTGCCGAGCAGCCGGTCTGCAAAACCAAAACATCGTTCTTGATCAGCTCTTTTACCAAAGCAGTATGGAAATAATCATGAGTTTGTTTCGGATTGTTACAGCCGACAACTCCGGCAAGGCCGCGGATCCTGCCGGAAATGATCGCGTCATTTAACGGCCGGTAAGTGGCGCGGTATTTACCACCGAGGATATGAAAAGTATTCTCTTTGGTAAAACCGGCGACGAGGTCCATTTCCTGCTTGGGGATATTCACCCTTTCTTTATTCCTGTTGGCAAAATTCTCCACGCCTACCCTGATGATCTGTTTTGCCACTTCATAGGCATTTTCCGGGTTGAATTCAACATGGATAACGCCGGGGAAACGCGCCTTGGAATTGGTAGTAATCAACTTAGAATGAAAACAGCTGGCGATCTCCTGCAGGGAAGGCATAATACACTGCACATCTACCAGCATTACCTCTACAGCTCCCGTGATGATCGCCAGTTCCTGCTGCAAGAAATTTCCTGCCACGGGAATACCGTGGCGCATCAATACTTCGTTGGCCGTGCAACAAATACCCGCAAGGTTGATCCCTTCCGCGCCCAGGCTCTTGGCTAATTTCAGTAATTCCGGGTCCTTGCTTGCCCTGACTGCCATTTCCGATAAGATCGGCTCATGCCCGTGCACCACGATATTGACATAATTTTCTTTTAATACGCCCAGATTCACCTTGCCTCTTATCGGCTGAGGGCTGCCGAGAATGATATCCTGCACCTCCGTAGCGACCATTGATCCGCCCCATCCGTCGGAAAGCGCGCAGCGCATACTATTATTGATAATATTTTTGTAATCGTTATCTACGCCCATGGTCGTCGTGTGCAGCAATTCTACAACTTCCCGGTCTATGCCGCGGGGAGTGATGTTCAATTTTTTCCAAATATCCTGGCGTTTTTTCGGCGCCCGCTTGGTAAATACAAGCTCCCCTTCCTGGCGGCCGAATTCTTCCAGGAGTTTTTTGCTTAATTCTTTGGCGATCTGTTCTTTTGTCTTATTTGTATCAATGGTAAATTCCCGGGCAACCGATTTTAACTTTTCTGCGTCAAGGATAGTATAATGCTGATGCGCGTGGCCACCTGGGGCATGCGCATGGCTTTCTGATGTTAAAGATAAGGTATGCGCCACGTCCCGGCCATGGTCGGAATGCGCGGACGATCCCACTGCGACTTTACGGGCAAGGTTGCGGGCGGCAATCGTATCGGCATTTGCCCCGCAAACGCCAACCTGGGCCTCTTCGCCAAAAGGATCGATGCGGCAAGGCCCCATATTACAAACCGTGCAACAAAGCCCCAATTGCCCAAAACCGCATTGCGGCTCTTGCGCCTGGAGCCTGTCCCAGGCAGTTTTTATATTTTCTTTCTTAGCCTTTTGTAACATCTCCTGCGTTGCTAAATCAATAGTCTGGCGTTTATCCTGCTGTTTTAAATTATCCATGCTGTTTTCTCTCCTTAATTTTATCTAAAGGCCTGCGGCATCCAATACCAGGGGGACCTTTTTGTCCCAACCAATGGGCATAATGTGGACGCCCCGGCACATTGGTTTCAATTCCTTTATTAAGCGGGCGGCAATCTCTACGGACTTAGCCGCTTTATCTTTTGTCTCTTCCATTTCCTTGATCAGGTTTTCCGGCACGGAGATCCCCGCGACGTTCTTATTCATGAACTTGGCCATACCCGCGGACTTAAGCAAGACGATCCCCGCCAATATCGTGGTTTTAAGGTGCTTTGTTTTATTGAGAAAATTTTCAAATATCCTTACATCATAGATTGCCTGGGTCTGAAAAAATTCTGCCCCGGCCTCAATTTTTTGTTCCATCTTGACGATCTGGGGCTCCAGCGGATCTGCGCCGGGATTAACCACCGCGCCCACGCAGAATTTAGGCGGTTGGCCTTCCAGCTTATTACCTTTCATATCGAAGCCAAGTTGGAGGCCTTTTACTACCTCAAGTAACTGCACAGAATCAAGGTCAAATACCGGTTTTGCTTCCGGGTGGTCGCCGGATTTCGGGTGGTCGCCGGTCAAGATCAAAATATTTTCGATGCCTAAACTTGCGGCAGAAAGGACATCCGATTGCAGCGCCAGGCGGTTACGGTCACGGCAAGTAAGCTGGAATACCGGCTCAAAACCTTTTTGCTTTAAAGCCACGCATACGGCAAGCGAGCCGAGGCGCAGCACTGAACTCTGCAAGTCGGTAACATTTATCCCATCTACCCTGCCGCGGATCAATTCCGCGTCTGCTAAAAGGCCGGCAGTCTCAATGCCTTTTGGCGGGCCGATCTCCGAAGTAACGAGAAATTTCCCTGAATTTATTTTTTCTTTAAAGTTCATTTTTCTATTTTTATCCCTGTTGTAACTTTGCTGCCGTAACAAGATTACGCATCAACATTGTGACCGTAAGCGGCCCCACCCCTCCGGGAACCGGGGTGATCCAGGAGGCGCGTTTTTCGGCTGCTTCAAATTCTACATCGCCGACGATCTTGTCGTTTACCCGGTTTATGCCGACGTCAACTACTACAGCGCCCTCTTTTATCCACTCGCCTTTGATCAAGCCTACCTTTCCTACGGCGACGATCAAAATCTCCGCCTTATTTACGTGTTCTTCTAACTTACCCGCCTTTGATGTGCCG
The DNA here is from genome assembly GCA_903882345.1 of Candidatus Omnitrophota bacterium. GTDB lineage: Bacteria > Omnitrophota > Gorgyraeia > Gygaellales > Profunditerraquicolaceae > CAIRWO01. The sequence goes on from CAIRWO010000142.1 coordinate 10,785, forward strand.
ATATGGCAGACCGTAACCGTAGCAAATTTATCCAGTAATAGCAGCGCAAGCGGCTTTCCAACGATCTCGCTGTGCCCGACGATCACCGTTTCTTTACCATAGAGATCAACGCCTGTCTGGGCTAAAAGTTCCATTACCGCTTGAGGAGTACAAGGAATAAGTTGAGCTTTCCCAAAAATAATCTGGCCGATATTAGACGGGTGCATCCCTTCCACGTCTTTATCGGGAGAAATATATTGGCTGATCCTTTTATAATCGATCTGCTGCGGCAGGGGCATCTGGACGATGATCCCGTTTACAAATTTGTCCGTGTTGAGCTTTTGCATAAATTCGATCAGCGATTTTTCGGTTATGTTTTCCGGCAGCTTATGGAATTGATATTCGATACCCAGGCTTAAGGCAATTTTATTCTGTGATTTCGCGTAAGCCTCGGCACCCGCATTATCGCCTACCTGCACGCTGGCAAGGACAGGCTTATTTTTTAAGGACTGCACGTCCTGTTTTATCTGTTCCTTTATCTTTTCGGCAACCGGTTTACCCTCTAATAATTTTGCCAACTTTATCCTCCGTTTCCAGGCGAATTTTCTTTAAACTCTTTGCCTTCTGCATAAGCTCTTTCCTTATCGACAAGGTCAATTTCTTATCTGCCAATTCCTTAAGGTTGATCTCCACGTTAAAATAGGCGCTGGTAAACGCCGCCTCAAAAAGTATTGCCGCAACCGCAACATCGCTGATCAGATTCTGGTTGCCTTTAGTTATCAGGGGCGGACAGAGTTTCATTCCTTCAAAACAAAGACGGGTAACCATAAACGGTACATCCAGGGCATCGCGGATATTTTTACTTTCGTAAGCGGTTACGTCCAGGTCTACCAGGCGCAAAAATTCATTCCGAAGCCTCTCCGATTCTTCAAGCATCTTTTTCAGTTCTGTTTCATATTTGGCATACCTGGGTTTTCCGATGGTAAAATTTATCACCATACTGATTAAAGCCGCGGCCTCCGAGGCTGTAAGCGCTGCTGCCGAGCCGCCTCCGGGCGCCGGAAGTTTCGCCGCAAGATCATCCAAATAATCCCTAAGAGTTTTATTGCAGTACATTTATCTCTCCAGTTTTTTAATGCAGCCCGGTTACATTCCCTTTATCGTCGATATCGATGCCTTCACCTGCCGGACATGCCGGTAATCCCGGCATAGTCTGAACTTGCCCGCACAAAGGATAAATAAACCCTGCACCCAACGAAGCGCGGATGTCCCTTATCGGCAGCATAAAATCTTTTGGCCGGCCAAATAGCTGCGGGTCATGAGACAAGGATAACTGCGTTTTTGCCATACAGACTGACAGATTATCCCAACCGCGTTGGCTGTATACTTTAACTTTTTCTTCGGCAAGGCCGGAATATTCAACATCCTTTGCCCCGTAGATCCGGCTAGCGATTGTTTTGATCTTTTCTTTTATCGGCATCTCCAAAGGATAAAGAAATTTGAATTCGCTTTTGATCCGGCAGGCATTAATTACGCTCTTAGCCAAATCCGTGCCGCCCCGCGAGCCTTTGCGCCAGACTTCGCTCACCTGGCAGTTAACCGCCCCGAATTCAATCGCCTTATTTTTGATTAATTTAATTTCCTTATCCGTATCAGAGGCAAAGCGGTTAATTGCCACAACCACCGGCACGCCGAAAATCTTTATGTTTTCAATCTGTTTTTCCAGGTTGCATAAGCCTTCCCCAAGCGCCGGAAGATTTTCCTCAACCAGGCCTTTATCCAAGGCCTTACAGAGATTGATCTTAAACCTGCCGCTGTGCGCCTTTAAAGCCCGCACAGAACAAACCAGGACTACGGCATCCGGGATAAGGCCGCTGGCACGGCATTTGATATTAAAGAAATTTTCCGCTCCGCAGTCTGCGCCAAAACCCGCTTCGGTAACAACATAATCGGAAAAACCCAAAGCAACCCTGTCTGCGATGATCGAACTGTTACCATGGGCAATATTCCCAAACGGCCCGGTATGCACAAAACAAGGCGTGTTTTCGATCGTCTGAACCAGGTTGGGTTTTATCGCGTCCTTTAAAAGGGCGGCCATGCTGCCGGCAACCCTAATATCTTCTGTAGTCACAAAACCGGAATCCAGCTTATCGGCAAGGACAATCCTTCCCAGGCGCTTGCGCATATCCGAGATGCCTTCGCTTAATGCCAGTATTGACATTATCTCGGAAGCTGCAGTAATATCAAAACCACTGTCCTTGGCTAAACCCTCTTCTTCAGCATCAAGGCAGGTCTGGATATTCCTTAAAGACCGGTCATTTACATCGACTACCCTGCGCCAGGTAATTGCATTGGGATTTATATTCAGGCGGTTGCCTCTGAATATGGCATTATCCAGGAATGCCGCCGCCAGGTTATGCGCGATGCTTACGGCATGAAAATCTCCCGTAAAATGGAGATTAATATCTTCCGCCGGGATAACTTTGGAAGCGCCGCCTCCGGCGCCGCCGCCTTTTATGCCGAACACCGGGCCCAGTGACGGCTGCCTTATGCAGGCTGATGTCAGCTTGCCCAGCCGGTTCAAGGCCATAGAAAGCCCGATAGTGGTCACGGTTTTACCCTCGCCTAAAGGCGTAGGCGTAATCGCCGTGACTAAAATGTATTTGCCGGGGCGTTTATGCCGTTTATTTATTTCTTCTAAAATTGCCAGATCTACCTTGGCGGCATACTTGCCGTAATGCAGAAGATATTTTTTGTTAATCTTCAGTTTCGCGGCGATTTTTTCTATCGGTAATATTTTCATCCTGTAAGATCAAAGGCGTTTTTTATTAATTCTAATTTCGGCTTATCTGGCCCAAATAGCACAGACACCGCGTCAAACCTGGTAAAGCTGTCCAGAAGATTATTTTCTTTGAGGAACATTAATGCTACCTTGGCAATTTGTCTCTGTTTTGATTTTGAAATTGCTTCCTGGGGGAGTCCGAACCTTTCGCTAGTCCTTGACTTTACCTCTACGAAACAGATTGTTTCTCTGTCGCGGGCAATTATGTCTATCTCGCCTAACTTTGTCTTATAATTCCTCTTCAGGATCTTATAGCCGTTGGCAGTTAAAAAAACAGCTGCCTTGTCTTCCCCTGCTTTTCCCAAATACAGATTATCTTCAGACACTGTTAAAACTCACCCTGTGGATCTCGGAAAGGCCGAACTTTTTTATCGCCAATTTATGCATTTTTGTCGGATAACCTTTGTGCCGGATAAAACCATACTGCGGATATAATTTATCATATAGGGACATTATGCAGTCACGCGTTACCTTGGCGATGATCGAGGCGCAGGCAATACTCTTGGATTTGGCATCGCCTTTTATTATCGGCCAAAATGGCAAGCCGGTTTTTAAGCTGATATCGCCGTCAATCAAAAGGTGCATCCGCCGCTTGTCCGTCCCTTTAAGCTTTTCAATGAGCGAAAATACCGCTTGCTCCATTGCCATATGAGTGGCGACCAGTATGTTGACCCGGTCGATCGTTTTCTCATCCACTATCCCGATCCCAAAAACAGATTTACTTAATATCTCCGGAAACGCGGCCTGCCTTTGCCGAGGGGAGAGTTTTTTAGAATCGTCTATGCGGTTTTTAAAACGCGTAGACAAAAGACTGACCGCGCCGGCAACTACCGGGCCGGCCAAAGGGCCGCGGCCTGCCTCATCCACGCCGATGATTACATCGAATCCCTTCTTCTTCAGTTGCCTTTCGTAATAAAGCACTCTTTAAAGCTTTTTCTTATGCCGCTTTTTCTTCCCGGGTCTCAATCTTGGTCGCGCGCTTACCGATCTTACTGCGCAGGTAATAAAGCTTTGCCCGCTTTACTTTGCCCGAACGGATGAGTTCAATGCGCTCGATGCTCGGCGAATAGAGCGGAAAAACACGCTCAATGCCTTCTCCGTAAGAAACCTTCCTGAGAGTAAAACTTTCCCTTACCCCTGAGCCGTTCTTGGCAATGACCACCCCTTCAAACGGATGCAGGCGCACCTTGTCCGGGCCTTCGGGGATCTTGACCAATACCTTGAGTGTATCCCCGACATTAAATTTAGGGACGTCTTTTTTGAGATATTGCGATTCGATCAATTTCATTTTATCCATGACTATTCTCCTTTAAATGAGGCCACAACTTATGGAGCTAATGAAATTAGCGAACATAAGTTGTTAAGCCGAATTTATCCCGAGCCTGTCCAAAAATTTCTAACGAAATTTTTTGGCGCTTAGGCGAGGGACATTATTTTTATCCAGCCGTAACAGGTCCGGCCGGTTACGCCTTGTCTTCTTAACCGCCTCTTTTCTGCGCCATGCTTCAATTTTTTTATGGTCACCGGTCAATAAAATCTCCGGAACATGCATTCCGCGGAAAACAGAAGGCCGGGTATACTGCGGATACTCTAATAGATTACCTTCGAATGACTCAAAATTCAAGGAATTTTTATCCCCCAGCACCCCGGGCAGAAGCCGCACCACCGCATCGGTTAAAACCATTGCCGCCAGCTCCCCTCCGGTCAAAACATAATCCCCGATTGAAATATCTTCATCCGCCAGATGCTGCCTGACACGTTCATCAACACCTTCGTAATGCCCGCAGACCAAGATAAGATGACTGCAGCGGCTTAAGCTTTTGGCAGTCTTTTGGTTAAATTTTCTTCCTTGCGGGCAAAGTAAAATTACTTTAGTTTTTTGCTTTTTGCTTTTTCCGCCTACGGCGGAAACTTTTTGCTTTATTTTTTCCACTGCCCTAAACAACGGCTCCGGGCTTAAAACCATGCCGCTTCCACCGCCAAACGGCCGGTCATCAACCTTACGATGCCTATCGCGGGTATAGTCTCTTAAATCATGGACAAAGATTTCCGCCTTGCCATTGTTTTGCGCGCGTTTCATCATCGACGCATTAAGCACGGGGTCAAACATCTTAGGAAATATTGTGATAATATCAATGCGCATCTTTAGCAAGAAACCCTTTCTTAAATTCTTTAAACCTGTCCTCGGCGATCGCTTTTCTTATGTTACGCATCAGCTCAAGATAAAAATGGATATTGTGCAGCGAAACAAGCATCCCCCCGAGTATCTCTTGCGTATTAAACAAATGCCTTAGATAGGCGCGGCTGAAATTCCTGCAGGTATAACAGCCACATTCTCCGTCTAAAGATCTGAAATCTTGCGCAAAAGGCGAGTTCCTGATAACCAGTTTCCCCTCGCTGGTAAAGGCAGTGCCGTTTCTGCCGTAACGTGTGGGAATGACGCAATCAAACATATCAATCCCCAGCGATACGGCCTCGATGATATCATCCGGCATGCCCACGCCCATCATATAACGCGGTTTCCCGGCCGGTAGGAAGCCGGCTGTAAAACCGGCAATATTATATATTAAATTTTGCGGTTCGCCAACGGAAACGCCTCCTATGGCGTAGCCGTCAAAACCCAGATCCAGCATGCGCAGGCTGCAATCTTTACGTAGATCCTCATAGGTCGCTCCCTGTATGATCCCAAACAGCAGCTGCTTATTCTTTGTCGCCGTTTGCGATTTCGGATCCGCCATTTGTTTCTTCGACCTCTTTGCCCATGCGATAGTTCTTTCCATGGCTATCCTCGCCTGCTCTTTTGCGCAAGGATAATGCACGCATTCATCCAGCGGCATGATGATATCAGAGCCGAATCCGTTTTGGATCTCGATCACGCTCTCGGGAGTAAAAAAATGCTTCATTCCGTCGATATGTGACTGAAATTCCACACCGCTATCGCTTATCTTCCTTAACAAGGCAAGGCTAAAGACCTGATAACCGCCGCTGTCGGTAAGGATGGGTTTCTGCCAGCCGATAAAATTATGTAATCCTCCCGCCTGCTTGATGATCTCCATTCCCGGCCGCAGGAAAAGATGGTATGCGTTGGAGAGTATGATCTGCGCTCCGGAATCTACCAGCCCCTTAGGCGTCACTGCCTTGACTGTGCCCTGCGTACCTACCGGCATAAAACAGGGCGTTTCGATTTCGCCGTGGCTAACAGCCAGTTTACCCAACCGGGCAGCCGTATTTTTGTCCTGATGAATTAAGCTAAACATAATCAGATAATCAGCATCGCGTCGCCATAACTGTAAAAGCGGTATTTTTCCTTAACCGCCTCCTGATACGCCTTCTTAAGAAAATCCGTTCCGGCAAATGCAGAAACGAGCATGAACAGGGTCGTGCGGGGCAAATGAAAATTGGTCAACAGGCAATCCGTCAATTTAAATTCATACCCCGGGTAAATAAATAAATCTGTAAATCCTTCGCTCTTGCCGTAGGCAAGAGTCTCCAATGCCCGCAGGGAAGTCGTGCCTACGCTAAAGATCCTGCTGCCTGAGGCACGGGTTTTATTTATCAGCCCCGCAGCCTGCTTTGGCACATTAAACCTTTCCGGATCCATAACATGCATTGTAATATCTTCTTTTTTTACCGGCTTAAAGGTTCCCGGCCCCACATGGAGTGTAATATAAGTGATCCCCGCGCCGCCTGATCCCACTGCCGCAATTAACTCTCGCGTAAAATGCAGGCCTGCCGTGGGTGCTGCGACCGCACCATCAAGCCTGGCGTAAACAGTCTGGTAATAAACGTTATCCAGGTCCTCAGGCCTCCTCTTTATATAAGGCGGAAGCGGCATTACTCCCTGGCAATAAATTTCTTGCAGGTCTTTGGCGCAAAAATTTATCTCATCCTTTGCCGTGACCTCGGCATAAATCTTGCCGCCGTTAAAAGATATCCTTTCGTTTATTTTTAGCCTGCCGGGTTTGAGCATTGCCTCAAATCTTAATCCCTCTTTATGGCTAAGCAGCAAAACCTCTACTTTACCGCCGGTTTTTCTCAAACCGTAAAGCCTTGCCGGCAAAACGCGGGTATTGTTTAATACCAAGAGGTCGCCTTTGTGCAAATAACTCGTTATCTTACTGAAGGTATCATGCCTAATATCTTTATGCTTGCGGTCCAAAACCATCAGCCTGGCCGCATCTCTTTCCTTCAACGGATACTGGGCAATTAATTCCTTCGGCAGATCATAATCAAAATCCGATAGTTTCATAATCCTTAATTTCAGAGACACAATACTTAATTTCGTCGCGTCTGCCTTGTCTTGTTCTCGCAGCACCGCTCGCCCCGCCCCTGCGAGGCGGGGCTTCGCTCGGCAGTCGGCTTTCGCTCTGCCCTACAGGTAAAACGAGGGGCATCCTTGCCCGCTCAAGCCTTCTTACGTGCTGCTCGAATCAAGCCAAGTCAGCCGCTACGCTAATAAATGAACACGGCAGGTTTCGAGCGAATTGGCGATTTTAGCCAAAGCAGCTTGAGCATTTCGGGAATGCCGATGCCGTCCGAATGGACGGCAATATCGGCACGGCGATGCACTGTCTGAGGCCGTCTCCGCTAGAGCGGGACGGCCGAGTTCAGCGCCGCCGAAATGCGAAAGACCTTTGGCGTACCCTAGATTTATTCATTGTGGGGCAAAATCGACACCAGCGAGAAAGCTGCCGGGTTCATTTATCTACCCCGCATACGCAGACTTTATTCCTTCCGGTCTGCTTGGCCTGGTAAAGGGCGCGGTCTGCCTTCTCGATCAAAGTTTCCGGCCGGACGGCATCTCCCGGAAAAACTGCAATACCTATACTTACAGAAATTTTAAGGGACTCATCGTAGATATTTATGTCATTTGCTTCAACAGCCCTGCGGATGCGTTCCGCAGCCAGCAGCGCCCCTTCTTTATCGGTCTCGGTGAGGATCACGGAAAATTCTTCGCCGCCGTATCTTCCGATCAGGTCCACCTGCCTGATATTTTCTTTTATCCTATCGGAGATACTCCTTAATATCGCGTCTCCCACGAGATGCCCATAGCGGTCGTTGAACGTTTTAAAGTGATCGATATCGACCATTAAAAAAGAAAATTGATATTTAAATTTTTTGGACCGTTCCAACTCCTGGTTAAACCTTTCCAGCCAGTGCCTGCGGCTTAAAACACCGGTAAGGCTATCTGTAATCGCCAGCTCCTGCACACGGTGATAGAGTATCGCCCTCTTGATCCCCAGGACAAACTGCTGTGCTAAAATATTGAATTTGTCCTTATACTCCTCCTCAACTCCCCCTGCTACAAGGTAGCCGGCATTAGTCTTATCAATTTCCAACGGCACGATAATATAATCATTGTAGGCTGATAGATCCGTATCCTTATCCAGTAATTTACAGTCTTTCACCTTAACATACCTGCCGATCTGCTCCTTAAACAGCTCGAACACCTTTGCCTCGTCGAGAGACTTGCATATTTCCTTTGTAATGTCATAAAGGGCGACCATCTCTTCCAGTTCGTTCTTTAAATCGATATTATTCGCGGTCAGCTCCCCGCTTTCCTGAGATAATCTTTCGTAATTACTTCTAATTTCTTCATATTGTTTTTTTCTCGAGTTTAACTTTAGGCAAAAAATCTTATTAAAAAGAAAGCTGGAAATTAAGGTTAAGAGAGCCAGTATAATTATGGTCAACATTGTTTTTATCTGCTAGGCGTTTGTAACCCTGTTCCTGCCGCTTTTTTTTGCCGCATACATTGCCCGGTCAGCTGCCTGGATCAGCTCATCTTCGTCTGACGCGTCAACGGGAAGGCAGGCCACGCCTATCGATACGGTTATCTTTGTTTCCTGGCGGCGCAGGGCGATCCTTGTCTTTTCTATTTTAGACCGCAGCTCTTCGGCCAAGGAGCGGGCAGACGCTTTATTCTTATCTAAAAGCGCTACGCAAAATTCCTCACCGCCGAAACGACTGGCGATGTGATCGAGATCTTTAAAAAAACCGGTAATATTAAAGCTTAAATTTTTCAATACGATGTCCCCTGCCGTATGGCCGAATTCATCGTTATAATTTTTAAAATAATCAATATCGAGCATCAATAAAGAAATATCTCTGCCCTGCCGGATATTCCTTTTACATTCTTCTTTCAGGCGTTCGAGGAAATAGCCTTTGGTGTAAAGCCCTGTCAGGCCGTCGTGTATTGCCAGTTCTCTGGTTTTATTGAAAAATTCGCCGTTTTCCAGCGCCACTGCCCCGATATCGGAGATAGCAGCCAAAAGGCGCAGATCGTCTTGCGAATAAAAACCCGCTATTGGGTTATCCAGCCTGATAATACCAAGGAACCTGTTTTCGCTCACAAACGGCGAGCTCATCAGAGAAAGGAAGTTTCTGGCATCCATGCTTTTCAATTTTTCCAGATCAAAACGGAAATCCTTACGCACATCTTCGATCAAGAGGGGGCTGGCATGCCTTAATACCCACAAGTCAAAGATATCTCCCTCCTTGGTTTTGATAACCATATCCTTGTCTTCTTTTCTTGCCTTAAAAAGCTTAAGCCTGTGCGTAGCATTATCTACAAGGTATAAAATACATACACCTCTGTCCTGCCCGATAAAAGAAAAAGCGATATCGCTTAATTTATCCGCGATATAATCGAGGCTTAAATCCTGGTTTATTTTTTCAATTATCTCCTTGAGGCTGATGTAACGCCTTATCCTTTCTTTTAAAGATTCTCCGTATTTTATTTCCTGCAGGTTACGGTCATTTAGAATGTTTTCTCCTTCTTCCAGGTCCTGAATATTCAGTTTCAGCCTATGCGCCAGCTTCAGGTTACGCTTCAAGAAATATAAAAGGACCAGGGAATTAACGAGGTAAAAAACGATCAGGAACTTGAGGGGAAGATTTTTTAAAAAGATAGCCAGGGATGCGGGAATTCCGATATAGATAAAAAAAATGGCGGCAGTATACAGGAATGTCCTTGCTGGTAAAGGTCTTTCCGGCAGGTTAGGTATTTTATGGTGATTAAATGATTGTTTCTTCCGTATCTTTGGCAAAGAAATGCACCTTGCTCATATCGAAGACCACATCCATATCCTGGTTTACCTTTGGTCTGTCATGAGCACCCACCCGGGCGATAAAAGTGTGTTTGCCGGTATTCAAATAAAGGTAAACTTCCGAACCCATAGGCTCGACAACTTCGCAATTTACCCTTACGATATTTTCCGGAGGTGCTTCCGAAACGAACAACTTATCATATATATCTTCCGAACGGATACCGAAGAGCAGGTCTTTTCCGACATAGGCTTCCAGCTTCTTATACATATCTTCGACGACCTTGATGATGATCTTACCTTCATCGAAATAGATCTTTCCTTCTTTTTTTATCAGGCGGCCTTCCATAAAGTTCATCGGTGGAGAGCCGATAAAACCGGCAACAAATTTATTTTTCGGATGGTCATAGATATCAATGGGGTCATTTACCTGCTGCAGCACACCCTGCTTCATCACGGCGATCCTGTCACCCATCGTCATCGCCTCTACCTGGTCATGAGTAACATAAATTATGGTGGTCTGCAGCCTTATGTGCAGCTTGTGGATTTCCGTGCGCATCTGTACTCTTAGCTTGGCATCAAGGTTTGAGAGCGGCTCATCGAAAAGAAAAACCTTCGGTTTTCTGACGATCGCCCTGCCTACGGCAACCCGCTGTCTTTCGCCCCCGGAGATCTCGCGCGGCCGGCGGTTAAGCAAGTGTTTAATCCCGAGGATGTCTGCCGCGTCGTTTACCCGCTGGATAATTTCCTGCTTTGGGTAACGCCGGAGTTTCAGGCCAAAGGCCATATTTTCAAATAAGGTCATATGCGGGTAAAGCGCGTAATTCTGAAAGACCATGGCAATATCTCTGTCCTTAGCTGGGACATCATTGACCATTTTATCGCCGATATAGAGATTGCCTTCGCTTACTTCTTCAAGGCCGGCGATCATCCTCAAGGTTGTTGATTTGCCGCAGCCGGAAGGCCCTACGAGGACCATGAATTCCTTATTCTCAACGCCCAGGTTTATGCTATCGACCGCTTTTATGTTGCCCGCAAAATATTTTGTAACGTTCTTAAGGCTGACCTGCGCCATAAACTCCTCGCTTCGCTCCTAGTTTTGCCTCTTTGCTTTTACCTTTTGACTTTTTATTATATATGCATTAACTCAAATAATCAAGCAATAGGCTTAATGTCGACTTTAAATTCTTACGATGGACGATGATATCGACCATGCCGTGCTCCAGGAGAAATTCGGAACGCTGGAACCCCGGCGGTAACTTCTGCCTGATCGTCTGTTCGATTACCCGGGGGCCGGTAAACCCCAATAGTGCTTTTGGCTCGGCAACGGTTATATCGCCCAAACCGGCAAAAGAAGCCATTACCCCTCCCATCGTAGGGTTGGTAAGCACAGAGATATAAAGCAGTTTGTTTTTATGGTGATAGGAAAGCGCCGCTGAGGTCTTTGCCATCTGCATAAGGCTGAACATCCCTTCCTGCATGCGCGCTCCTCCCCCTGAACCCGATACGATAATAAGCGGCAGCTTATTTTTTGTTGCTGTTTCGGCGGCACGGGCAAGCTTTTCCCCAACTACAGAGCCCATAGATCCCATAATAAAACGCGAATCGGTTACGCCGATAACAACCATTTTACCGTCTATCAATCCTTCGCCGGTAATTGCCGCCTCTTTCAGATTTGTTGCCTTCTGGTCTTGACTAAGCTTTTCCTTATATGTCTTAGGCCCCTTAAAATCCAAAGGATCACCGGATATCATATCCTTATCGTATTCCTGAAAGGTATCTTTATCCAGCAGTATATTTATCCGTTCGTAAGAGCCAAGCGTAAAATGATAATTACATTTCGGACAAACCTTCAAGTTTTCTTCTAAGGTCTTATTGTATAAAGCCTGGCTGCACTCCTCGCATTTTGTCCATAGACCTTCAGGGATATCTTTTTTCTTGACCCGTACGATGGTGTATTTTGGTTTACCGAATAATGCCATTTAGCTCTTGTCCTCGTTAAATTTATTTATCACTAACCCGGAAAGGACCTTTGGGTAAAAATACGTTGACTTTGGCGGCATCTTCTCGCCCTCCAGTGCAATCGACATGACTTGAGCCACTTTAACCGGGTTTAAAAAGAAGGCAATCAGGTCAGCATCCGCATCAACCCGCTCAATCAATTCTTCCACACAAGGGCAGAAACTGACCGACTCCTTATCTTCAATACCCAGCCCCAGCACTTTGTGTAACACGAGATAATTCAGTATGGATACGTCGAGCAAGCGGTAATCACGGGGTTTGTCGTCGATAAGCTTATCCAGGATCTTGACATTTTTCAAACGGAGAAACCAGTATTTCCTCTCCTTGTACATTCCCAGGATATGTTCCCTTTGGCCGCCTTTTTTTAGTAAAAAGAAAAACTTTTCCTCATCTTTTGCCTCTTCCACGCTAAAATCATCCTTAAGTCCGGCGATGATTTCCTGGATACCGGTTTTCGCTTCCAGCCTTACCAAACGATGGATCGGAAGTACCGTAAGGCCGCGCGACTCGACATTCGTAAAATAGGCCAGGATATAATTAAAACCTTCATCGCCTTTCAATTGGCCCAACCGCTGGCGCATTTCCTCGGCGTAGGCGCAGGCGACTTCATAACGATGATGGCCGTCGGCAATAAAAATATTCTCGTTGGCCATGCTATCCTGGATCGTTGCGATCAGCTCCGGTGAAACGATCCGCCAGAGCTTATGTTCGGTCTTCTCCTCATCGATTATATCAATAAACGGCTTTTCCTGCTTTATGTATTTATCGGTGATCCGCGGAACGATACGTTTGTGATCCTGGAAAATAACGAATATCGGGCTTAAGTTCGCTTTAACCTGCTTTAGCAACTTCAAACGGTCCTCTTTGGCAGAGGTACGGGTATTTTCATGCGCGAACACGCCGTCTTTTCTGTCGCCCAAACGCAAAAGCGCCATGAAACCGTAGCGTGTTTTTTTCTCGCCCTTTAAATTGTATTGCTGGCTATAAAAATATATTGCCGGGTTTTCGTCCCGGACAAATATCTGGTCTTTGCGCCAATCCTTAAATAAATTACCCGCTCTTTCGTACTTATCTTCTCCCGCGATATCTTTACCTAAGAGTATGCGGATGAAATTGTAAGGGTCAATTTGATGGAAGTATTCTTGTCTTTCCGCTGATATTACGTCATAGGGCGGGCAGACAACAAAAGAAATATCTTTAATTTTTTCCTGGTTATAAATAAGCGCCTTAAAAGGCTTGATCTTCGTCATAGATTATAAAAAGCAAACAGCCAAAAAGCTGCCCACTACGTCAGTTGCCACATCTACCAGCGAGGCAGTGCGGCCGGGCACGAACGATTGATGGAATTCATCAAGCAACGCATACCCCAGCACAAGTGCCATCACTAGCAGTAATCTTTTTACCCTAGCCATCCGGGTATAACAGCCTTTCATTGCACGGGTAATTAATAAAGCAAAAACTGCGTATTCCAAAAAATGGAATACAACATCTTGATAAGGGAACAAACCGGGTATATCCTTGCCCGGGACAGAAGATATGGAAAAAATAAAGCCTGCGTAAATTACCACCGGCAGCCAGTATAAAATATTTTTTTTTGTCGGGAGATTAAGCATGTTCGCAGCCGCCGCAACCTTCCTTTGCTTTAGGGCAGGTATTTTTTGGTGGGTTAGTACGGGAACCCTTACGGTAATCGGTGGCATAGAACCCCGTACCTTTAAAAATTATTCCCGCTCCGCTGCTGATAAGACGTTTTACTTTCTTACCGCACTTCGGGCATTTTTCCACAGCTTTGTCGTTCATTCCATGAAAGGCCTCAAAAGTGTGCCCGCATTTCGTGCATTCATAATCGTAAGTTGGCATGTATTTCTCCTTGCGCAGCAAGCGCACACCGAACCATCCGATAGGTTCGGGTGCAACAGTTATGATCTTTGATATTTATTTAAACGCCCTTTTTATTTTATCCGTAAAACCGTTACCGGCGCTTATTTCCTCGCCAGATGCAGCCGCAAAGTCTTCGATTATCCTGCGCTGCTGCGCATTTAACCGTGCGGGGATCTCGACATTAACTTTCACGAGCTCGTCCCCTATTGAATTGCTATGAAGATCCGGAACCCCTTTTTCTTTAAGCCGGAATACGCTATGGCTCTGTGTACCCGGTGGGATCTTCATTTTGACTTTACCATACAGGGTAGACACTTCAATCTCCGCCCCTAGTATTGCCTTACTCAAGGTGACGCTGATTTCGGTCAAAATATCATTGTTGTGACGCTGGAAAACCGCGTGTGGTTTAACTTCGATGATCACGTAAAGATCCCCGTTTCCCGCAGGACCGGATTCACCTTCTCCCCGGACCCTTAAATGTGAGCCGCTGTCCACACCAGCCGGCACCTTTACCTTGATCTTACGCGTAACCTTAGACCTGCCTTCGCCATTACACTCAGAGCAAGGAGATTGTATGGTCGAACCTTCACCTCCACATCTGGGACAAGTCTGGGCAAGTTGAAAGAAACCGTTAGAGACAACCGTGCGGCCCGCGCCTTTACACTGAGGACAGGTAGTTTTTTTGCTTCCCGGCCTGGCACCACTGCCTGAACAAACAGCGCAAGTCTCATAGCGCGGGACAGTAATTGTTTTTTCCGTGCCTTCTACTGCTTCTTCAAGGGTTATCTCTACGGTGATCTCAAGATCCCTGCCGCGGCGCTGCCTTCCTGCGCGCTGCCTTCCTCTGCCGCCGCTGGAGAATATATCAAAGCCTAGATCGCTGAAAATTTCTTCGAACATACCGCCGCCCAGACCATAATCACCCATTCCTTCAAAAACAGTATTAAAATCTGCGCTTTTGAAAATATCTTCCTGGGCGTATTTCTGGTCTATACCGGCATGTCCGTATTGATCGTAAAGGGCGCGCTTTTGAGCATCCGAAAGAACAGCATAAGCCTCGGATATTTCTTTAAATTTTTCCTCTGCTTCTTTCTTTTGCTCGTGCGGCACGCGGTCCGGATGGTATTTTAGCGCCATCTCACGATAGGCTTTTCTTATCTCATCTAACGAAGCGCTCTTTTTTAACCCTAGTACCTCGTAATAATCACGTTTGCTAGCCATCAATTACTTATCCTTATCATCCTCTTCTTTAAACTCGGCATCAATAACATCATCGCCCTTCCCGCCGGAGGCGGGTCCCTTTTCCTGTTCTGCTTGAGGATTATCCTGCGCAGTTTGTTCCTTAGGGCCGGCCTTCTGTTGCTGTTTGGCTGCTGCCTGCTTATAGACCTCTTCTGCCAGCTTATGGGATGCCTTAGTAAGTTCCTCCATCCCCTTCTTGATCCTTTCGGTATTCTTATCTTTTATCGCGGTCTTTAAATCATTAAGCTTCACTTCAATGTCCGCGCGTTCAGCTTGGTTGACCTTATCACCGTAATCTTTAAGTGATTTTTCCGTAGCATAAACAAGGTTATCTGCCTGATTGATTACTTCTACCTGCTCTTTTTTCTTCTCGTCTTCGGAAGCGAACTTCTCCGCATCCTTGACCATTTTATCGATCTCTTCCTTGGAAAGCTTCTTAGGCGCGGTAATACGGATAGACTGTTCCTTACCTGTGCCCAAATCCTTGGCAGAAACATGCACAATACCGTTGGCATCCAGATCAAAGGCAACTTCTATCTGCGGTATGCCGCGCTGCGCAGGCGGGATACCGACGAGATCGAACCTGCCCAGCTCAACGTTATCGTCGGCCATCGGCCGTTCGCCCTGCAATACACGCACGGTAACTGCTGTCTGGTTATCCGCGGCCGTGGAAAAAATCTGCGCTTTCCTTGTAGGTATCGTAGTATTCCTTTCAATTAACTTGGTATTAACGCCGCCTAATGTCTCAATACCTAATGACAAAGGCGTGACGTCAAGCAATAATACATCCTTTACATCTCCCTTGATGATCGCCGCTTGTATTGCAGCACCCAATGCCACGCATTCCATCGGGTCAACGCCGCGCTCTATTTTTCTGCCGAAATAATCCTCGACAAATTTCTGCACGATCGGCATACGCGTGGGGCCGCCGACCATGATTATCCTATCGACACCGTTAAACTCTATGCCTTCTTTGGCAAACGCGTCTTTTGCGTCTTTAAGCGCCCTCTCAAGCGGGCCGCGACACCTTTCGATGATCGGGCCTATGAGCTCCTCAAGCTTTGCGCGGTTGATTGACATCGTTAAATGCTTAGGGCCGGAAGCGTCAGCGGTAATGAACGGAAGATTAATATCTGTGGTTAATGTGCTGGAAAGCTCGACCTTTGCCTTCTCCGATGCTTCGCGCAGACGCTGCATTGCCATCTTATCGTTCTTCAGGTCAATACCCGTATCACGCTTAAATTCCTTAACGATATAGTCGATCATCACATTATCCATGTCCGTGCCGCCAAGTTGCGTATCGCCATTTGTGGCCATGACCTTAAATCCGCCCTCTTTCCACATTTCCATGATCGTAACATCAAGCGTGCCGCCGCCGAAATCAAAGACCAGGATCTTAAGTTCTTTCCCGGCTTTTTCCAGGCCGTAAGCAAGGCAGGCAGCTGTAGGTTCGTTTATGATACGCAATACCTTTAATCCGGCGATCTCACCGGCGTCTTTTGTGGCTGTCCTCTGGTTATCGTCAAAGTAAGCCGGACAGGTTATGACTACCTCTTCCACCTTATCTCCGAGATACGCCTCCGAATCCTGTTTTATCTTCTGCAAGATAAACGCGGAAATCTGCTGGGGGGTATATTCTTTACCGAAGATGCTGAATTTATAATCTGTGCCCATTTTGCGCTTAGCAGCCTGAATTGTGCCTTCAGGGTTTATTGCTGCCTGGCGCCTTGCCGGCTCACCAACCAGCCGCTGGCCGTCTTTGGTGAAAGCGACATAAGAAGGAAATGCCTTACCGGACGCAACACCCGCACCTTCTGCCGAAGGTATGATTACCGGCCTGCCGGCTTCCATAACAGCAGCTGCGGAATTAGAAGTACCTAAATCAATACCGATTACCTTTGCCATTTCTCCACCTCCTAAAATATTTTTTATCCAGAATAATCAAAGTTAACCCGCGTTCTCCTGCTCTGGCGTCTTGCTACATTTTTTTACAGAAACTCTTACTTTGGAAGTACGGATCACCCTATCATTTAAAAGATAGCCCTTCTGCAATTCTTCAACCACGGTATGCTCAGGCAAATCCTTGTTTTCTACCTGCATCAACGCTTCATGAAAATTGGGATCGAATATTTTGCCCTCTGCTTCTATCGGCTTTATACCGTGCGCCCTAAGCAGATCGTAAAGGTGCGCCAGGATCATTTCCACGCCCTTTAAAAATACGGGCGATGCCTGATCTTTTGACTGAGCCAGTTCAATTGTGCGCTCTAAATCATCAAGGATGATCAACAATTCCAATATGATCCCTTCATTGGCGAATTTAGTAAAATCCTGCCTGTCTTTCTCAAGGCGCTTACGAATATTGTCAAAGTCAGCCGATAACAGTACAAGAATCGGCTATCAGTACGCCCCAAGAAAGGGATGGTGCTTACCTATAAGAGGGCCATGTATCAGATAGTCATCCTCTGATGTGGGTCTCATCGCTCAC